>DASTKZ010000126.1:0-20015 GCA_035715445.1 Methyloceanibacter sp. | reverse complement strand
GAGATCATCGATGCGCTGTACGAAGCAAGCCAGGCGGGGGTGGAGATCGACCTCGTGGTGCGCGGCATTTGCTGCTTGCGGCCCGGCGTGCCCGGCCTGTCGGAGACCATCAACGTCAAGAGCATCGTCGGGCGCTTCCTCGAGCATGCCCGCATCTACTGCTTTGGCGCCGGGCATGGCCTTCCGCATCGGAACGCGGTGGTCTATATCAGCTCCGCCGACATGATGCCGCGCAATCTCGACCGTCGCGTGGAGGCGATGGCGCCGATCACGAACCCGACCGTTCACGAGCAGATCCTCGACCAGATCATGGTGGCCAATATCAAGGACAACTTGCAAAGCTGGCGGGTGCTGCACGACGGAAGCTCGGAGCGAAGCCACCCTGCGAGCGGCCACGAGCCCTTCAGCGCGCAGGACTATTTCATGACCAATCCGAGCCTGTCCGGTCGTGGCAAGTCTCTCACCGAGCACACGCCGCCGCGCTTCACCGGCCTGGTCGAGACCGACTAGGCGCTCGGCCGCCCATGACCCTCACCAACGACTTGGCCCCCATCGCGGTGGTTGATATCGGGTCGAACTCGGTCCGCCTCATCGTCTATGAAAATTCGGGCCGCGCGCCTACGCCGATCTTCAACGAAAAGATTCTGTGCGGCCTCGGCCGGACGCTGGCATCGACAGGGCGGCTTGCGCCCGATGCGGCAGAACGCGCGCTCCGCTCCTTGCGCCGGTTCCGCGCCCTCATCGACCAGCTCAGTGCAGGCCGCGTCGAGGTCATCGCCACGGCGGCGGCGCGCGAGGCGGCCAACGGACCGGAATTCATCGCCCAGGCCGAACGCATCCTCGGCCAGACCATCACCGTGCTGTCGGGGACGCGGGAGGCGGAACTTGCCGGACTCGGCGTCGTGTCGGGAATTCATGCGGCCGACGGCTTTGCCGGCGATCTCGGCGGCGGCAGTCTCGAGCTGATCGACGTGCGGGGCGGCCGGCTCGGCGACGCCTCGACGCTCCCGCTCGGCGGCTTGCGCTTGATCGACGCGGCGGGCGGCAGCCTGAAAAAGGCGCGGGAGATCGTTGATACCGAGCTCGCCAAGGTCGAGTGGCTGGAGAAGGGCAGGGGCCGCGACTTCTACGCCATCGGCGGGACGTGGCGGGCGCTCGCGCGCCTCCACATGACGCAGACCAACTATCCTTTGAGCGTCATGCACAATTACCGCATCGGCGCCGACGATGCCCTCCGTTTCGCCGCTCTGCTCGACCATCAGTCGCAAAGCTCGCTCGCCGGCATTCGCGACATCTCGAGCGCCCGGCGCGAAACGCTCCCCTTCGGCGCGCTCGTGCTCGAGCGGCTCATCAAGCAGATGAAGCCGCGTGCCATCGTCGCGTCGGTTTGCGGCATCCGCGAAGGATTGCTGTACAGTCTGTTGAGCGAGGACGAGCAGCGCAAGGATCCGCTGATCGCGGCTTGCGCCGACATTGCCCGCAGGCGCGCGCGCTCCCTCGACAGCGCCTATGAGCTTTGCTTCTGGACAGATGCGCTTTTCCGCGCGCCCGGTCCGGCCGAGACGCCGGAGCAGAGGCGGCTCCGCCACGCGGCCTGCCTGCTCTCGGACGTCGGCTGGCGGGCGCACCCGGATTATCGCGGCATCCAGAGCCTGAATCTCGTCGCCAACAGCACCGTCGTCGGGGTCGATCATCCCGGCCGCGCCTTCCTTGCGCTCAGCGTCTATTACCGCAACGAAGGCCTGGTCAAAGACGAGCCCAGCCAAAGGCTGATCGAGCTCGTGGACAAGGACATGCTGAAACGGGCGCGCATTCTCGGCGCGGCCTTCCGCGCCGCGCATATGGTCTCGGCGGCGATGCCGGGCGTCCTCACCAATACGCCAATCGCTTACGAGGGGAACCGGCTGGTGTGGACCTTGCCGGACCCCTATGCGAATCTCGAAGGCGAGCGGGTCGAGCGGCGGTTCAAGGTGCTCGCCGGGCTGCTCGACCGCGAAGCGGAACTCAGGATCGGCGAGGCGTGGCAGCGCGCGGCAAGCTGAAATATCGATGGCAGAAGATCCTTATTCCGTAATCGGCGTCGCGAAGACCGCGAGCGCCGAGGACATCACCAAGGCCTATCGCAAGCTCGCCAAGAAGCTGCATCCCGACCTCAATCCAGGCGACAAGTCGGCCGAGGAGAGGTTCAAGAAGATCACGGCCGCCTACGACATTCTCGGCGATCCGGACAAGCGCGGCCGCTATGATCGCGGCGAGATCGACGCGACAGGCCAGGAAACGCCGCAGCAGCGCTACTACCGCGAATATGCCGGCGGCGCCGAAGGGGCGCGCTACCGCTCGACCGCGGGCTATGAGGATATCGGCGCCTTCAGCGATCTCTTCGGCGATCTGTTCGGCGAGGGGGGAGGCCCGCGCGGGCGCGCCGGCGGCCGGCGCTTCTCCACGCGCGGGCAGGACGCGCAATACCGCCTCGAGGTCGAATTCCTCGATGCGGTGAATGGCACCAAGACCCGTATCACGCTTCCCGACGGCGGCACGCTCGACGTCACCATTCCGCCGGGTGTCAACGACGGCCAGGTGCTGAGGCTGAAAGGCAAAGGCGGTGCCGGCCTCGGCGAAGGCGAACCGGGCGACGCGCTGATCGAGATTGGCGTGCGACCGCATCCCGTGTTCAAGCGCGAGGGTGACGACATCGTGGTCGAGGTGCCGATCACCTTCGACGAGGCGGTGCTCGGCGGCAAGATCGAGGTGTCGACCATCGGCGGCAGGGTTTCCGTCACCGTGCCCGTGGGCGCGAATAGCGGCCAGACGTTGCGACTCAAGGGCCGCGGCGTGAAGGCCAAGGGCGGCGCTGGCGATCAGCTCGTCAAGCTCGCCGTCGTGCTGCCCGAGCGGATCGACGAGGACCTGAAGAGCTTCGCGGAAAAATGGCGGCAGGATCACAGCTACGATCCGCGCCGCAAGCTCAAGGAGCAGGCGTGATGCTGACCGAGCGCGATCTCCTCTCTCGCGTGCAGCGCCTGTCCGTGACGCGACTCAGAGTGTGGGTGGCGCAAGGCTGGATCAAGCCGGCCGGCGCGGCGACGCGAAGCTACTCAGAGGCCGATGTCGCCCGCGCGGTTCTCATCTGCAACCTCGAGGACGAGCTTGGCTTCGATGAAGAGGACGTGCCCGTCCTGCTCAACCTGATCGACCAGATTCACGGTCTGAGAGCCGAGCTCAAAGGTTTGCTCGATGCGCTCGAGGATTTGCCGCCCGAACTTCGTGCCACGGTCAGGATGCGGATCACGCGGATGCGGCAGGGCGGCGAATGAAGCCGCTCGGCGCCTCGCTCGTCTTTCTGCTCGCGGTCGTTGCCCTGACGTTTCTCAGCGTGCGCTATGGTCTTGGCCGCCTGCCGGGCGACCTCATCATCGACCGGGGCGGCTTGGTGATTTATCTCCCGATCACCACGGCTGTCATCGTCAGCGTGATTCTAAGCGCCGTCGTCTGGCTCTTTCGCCGCTAGCGCATCGGCGGCCGGGCCCTCGGGCGCGATCACCGCGACCTCGCCCTTCTTGATGACGAGCGCGAGCTCGCCGCGCTTCAGGGCCAGCGCATCGTCGCCGAACAGCTTCTTGCGCCAGCCGCGCAACACCGGTGCGTCGGCGCCGTCGGAGCGGGCAATCTCTTCGAGCTCGTCGCTCGTGGCGATGAGCTTGGGGGCGACGCCATGGCTCCCCGCCCGCGCTTTCAACAGGACCCGAAGCAGATCGACCACAGCCTGAGCTTCGGGCGGCATCGGCTCGCCCCGCTCGATCGGCGGTATCGACTTCGGATCGCGCTCGAGTCCGCGTCCGACCGCTTCGAGCACGGCGCGGCCGCGCATCGAACGGGCAAAGCCGTTATGCAGCGTGCGCAACGATCCGAGATCATCGATTGTGCGCGGCGCCTGGCTTGCGATGTCGTAGAGGGCTTCGTCCTTGAGGATGCGGGCGCGGGGCACATCCTGGGTCTGCGCCTCGCGTTCGCGCCAGGCCGCAAGCTCCATGAGTACGGCGAGCGACTTCGCCGTCTTGGTGCGCATCTTGAGCCGCTTCCAGGCATGCTCGGGATGAAGCTCGTAGGTGGCGGGATCGGTCAGAACGGCCATCTCTTCGTTGAGCCAAGTCGCCCGCTCCGACTTGTCGAGCTGCGCCTTGAGCTTGGGGTAGAGGTCGCGCAGATACGTGACGTCGCCGAGCGCGTAGGTGAGCTGGCGCTCGGAGAGCGGGCGGCGGCTCCAATCGGTGAAGCGCGAGGTCTTGTCCAGGTTGCGGTTCAGGAGCCGCTTCACCAGCATGGCGTAGCTCACCGCCTCGCCGAATCCGCACACCATGGCCGCGACCTGCGTGTCGAAGATCGGGTGGGGGATGACCCGTGCCAGATGATGCACGATTTCAATGTCTTGGCGCGCGGAGTGAAAAACTTTCAGCACGCGTTCCGAGACCATCAGCTCGAAGAAGGGCGCAAGGTCGAGGCCGGGGGCAAGACTGTCGATCAGAACCTCGGTTTCCCCCGCCGCGATCTGGATCAGGCAGAGCCTCGGCCAGAACGTCTGCTCGCGCATGAATTCGGTGTCGATGGCGACAAAGGGTGCGCCTCGCAATCGGGCGCAAGCTTCGGCGAGGTCCTCGGTTGTGGTGATGAGGTTCATGGGGGGCCGGTATAGCCTAAGGGTGCGCGCGAGGCCAAGGGCGCGAACGAGCAAAATTAATGTCATGCCGCCGTTCGCATCCCCTCAAGGAGGCATCCGCTCGCCTTGACAATACGGGCCGCCCATGCGCTGTTCCGCGGCAATTTTCCATTCCGCGCGGGGGACGGCCCGCTCCCATTCCGGCCATGCATCTTTATCGCACTCACAATTGCGGCGCGCTTCGCAAGAACGACGTCGGCAAGAGCGTCCGTCTCTCCGGCTGGGTGCACCGTGTACGCGATCATGGCGGGCTCCTCTTCATCGACCTGCGCGATCATTACGGCCTCACTCAAGCCGTCGCCGATCCGAGGTCGCCGGCCTTCGCTCTTGCCGAGAAACTGCGGCCGGAATGCGTGGTGCGGATCGAGGGCGAGGTCGTGGCCCGCACGTCCGACACGGTGAACGCCAATCTTCCGACCGGCGAGGTCGAGGTCGGGATCGGGAGCCTCGATGTGCTGTCGGAGGCGAAGGAGCTGCCGCTGCCGGTGTTCGGCGAGCCGGACTATCCCGAGGAGACCAGGCTCAAATACCGCTTCCTCGATCTCAGGCGCGAAGGCTTGCACGCGAACATCATGAAGCGGCAGGCGATCGTCTGGTCGCTCCGCCATCGCATGCGCGACGCCGGCTTCTTCGAATTCCAGACGCCGATCCTGACCGCATCCTCGCCGGAAGGAGCGCGCGATTACCTCGTGCCGAGCCGGGTCCATCCCGGCAAGTTCTACGCGCTGCCGCAGGCGCCGCAGCAATTCAAGCAGCTCATCATGATCGCGGGCTTCGACCGCTATTTCCAGATCGCGCCCTGCTTCCGCGACGAGGATGCCCGCGCCGACCGCTCGCCTGGCGAGTTCTACCAGCTCGACCTCGAAATGAGCTTCGTGACCCAGGAGGATGTGTTCGACACGGTCGAGCCGATCCTGCGCGGCCTGTTCGAGGAATTCGGCGGCGGCAAGCCCGTCACCAAGAAGTTCCCGTGCATCGCTTACGCCGAGGCGATGCGAAAATACGGCACCGACAAGCCGGACCTGCGCAACCCGATCGAGATGCGGGACGTGACCGAGCATTTCCGTGGCTCGGGATTCGAGGTGTTCGCCGGCATGCTCGACATGGACGCGAACGCGCGCATCTGGGCGATCCCGGGGAAGGGCGGCGGAAACCGCGCCGTCTGCGACCGCTTGAATGCGTGGGCGCAAGCGGAGGGGCAGCCCGGCCTCGGCTATATTTTCTTCCGCGAGGGCGAGGGGGCGGGGCCGATCGCCAAGAATGTCGGCCCCGAGAGGACAGCCGCGATCAGGGCTGAGCTCGGGCTTGCCGACGGCGACGCCGTGTTCTTCGTGGCGGGATTGCCGGGCGAGTTCGCCGATTTCGCCGCCCGCGCCCGCGTCAAGATCGGCAACGAGCTTCAACTCACGGCGATGGACCAATTCGCGTTCTGCTGGATCGTCGATTTTCCCATGTATGAGTGGAACGAGGACGAAGGGCGGATCGACTTCTCGCACAATCCGTTCTCGATGCCGCAAGGCGGCCTCGAGGCGCTCGAAACGAAGGACCCGCTCGACATTCTCGCCTATCAATACGATGTGGTGTGCAACGGCGTCGAACTCTCCTCTGGCGCGATCCGAAATCACAAGCCCGAGATCATGGAGAAGGCCTTCGCCATCGCCGGCTACCCCAAGGATGAGCTCGAGAAGCGCTTCGGCGGCATGCTGCGCGCGCTGCAATACGGCGCCCCGCCGCATGGCGGCATCGCGCCCGGCATCGACCGCATGGTGATGCTGCTCTGCGGGGAGGAGAATCTGCGGCAGGTCGTCATGTTCCCGATGAACCAGCAGGCCGAGGACTTGCTCATGGGCGCGCCCTCGGAAGTTTCGCCTAAGCAGCTGAAAGAGTTGCATATTCGGGCCGTTCCGCCGGTCAAGAATTAAGCTGCCGCTAACCCTCGTGCTCGGCCTCGCTGTTGCCTAAAGGGCGAGTCATTCCTTAATCTTGGCGGCTGTCGCTGACGCAACGTCATAAGGTCCAACAGCGATGGGAGGGGCGGGCATGCACAAGGACTTCTTCATGCGCCCGGTCGCGCTATGCGCCTTGGCCGGTCTCAGCCTATGGGCGGCGAACGCGGTGGCCGCCGAGCTCAATACCGGCGATTTCACCGCCGCGTGCAGCGACGATCCGAGCGTCACCGAGGATCCGAGCTTCGAAGGCGGGAAGGTGACGCCGAAGGCGTTTTGCGAATGCGTGGCGGGCGCGCTCGCGAAGAACAATCTCAGCCAAAAAGACGTCGACATGCTGACCAAGATGCACAACGAGGAGCTCAGCGACGCCGACGCCGAAGCCTATCCGACCCTCGAAGATTTGATGAACGCAAACGAAGGCTTCGAGGACAAGTGCCGGGAGACCCTCGGGCTGCCGACCGATATCGGCACCGATATGGAGGAAGAGCAGCTCGAGGACGAGGCGGTGCCTGGGGACGACGAGGACGTCCCGGCGGAGGAAGAAGCCCCGGCCGAGGATGACGCGTCGCCGCCCGAATAGAGGCGCGGAGATCGGCAAAAAAGCGCATGAACCCGGTCCCGCGGTGGAACCGCGAGGCTTTCACCCATCTTTCTAGTGGGACAGCAAGGGAGAGGGGTCATGACACTCGGCGAGCATGTGTTCCTTTATTGCGAACGCGGCACCAACGAGGCGCTCCTGGCCGAGCCGGTCAATGCGCTCAGCAACGGCGCCTTCCTCTTGGCCGCGCTTGCCGGGTTCTTCCTCGTGCTGCGGCAGCCCGAGGAGGAGCGCAACGCCGACCAGTTTCTCCTGCCCGTAATCGTGCTCTTCATCGGCCTCGGCAGCCTTGCCTTCCACCTCTATGCCAACAGCGCGGCTCAGCTTTTCGACGTCGTGCCGATCGGCGTCTTCATGCTCGCCTATCTCAGCCTGGCGCTCAATCGCTTCCTCGGCGTCCCGCCGGCGACAACCGCGTTCCTCGTGATCGGCTTCGCGGCGATCGCGGCGATCGTCTTGCAGGTCAGATGCGGTCAGGATTTCATCGGCTTTCCCCCGGCCGATCTCACCGGCGTCAAGCCGTGCCTCAACGGAAGCCTTGGCTATTTGCCGGCGCTTGCGGCGTTGATCGTCGTCGGCCTCGTTCTTTCCGAGCGCGGACACAAGGCCGCGCCGTGGCTGTTGTGGGCCGCCGCCATCTTCACCGTCTCGATCACGCTTCGCTCTCTCGACCTTGCGCTCTGCGACAAGGTCGTGATCCAAGGGCGTAACACCGGCACGCATGCCGCCTGGCATGTGCTGAACGCGCTCGCGCTGTTCCTTCTCATGAGGGCGAGCCTCGAAGGCGGACCGGCTGTCTCCGTCAAGCCTCATGCCGAAACGCCGGTCGAATTCCTGCGGCCGGAAGAGGTCGAGGCGGTGCGGGAGCCGGTCTCGTTAACGCCCGCGGCGGAGCCTGACGAGGCCGAGACGGAAGACGAGAAGCGCGAGCCGAAGTCGTTCTTCCCGGCCTAAGGGCCCTCCCGACTGTGCGGGCCGGGCAACGCAGCCTCGAGCGAGAGCAGACGTTCCCACGGGCTCTGATTTCTGGCACCGTCGCTCTTCAGCGTTTCCCCGGCGTTCGCGGACGTGGTGGAACTGGTAGACACACAGGACTTAAAATCCTGAGGGGGAAACCCCATCCGGGTTCGACTCCCGGCGTCCGCACCAGCACTTTGCGGCTGCGGGTTTCTAGGTGCCGCGTGGACCCCTGTGAGACCCCAACCGTGAAGGTGCCCCGGCTTGGGGCGGGGGGTAGGTAGGTCGGGCGGTACCCTGTGCCGAACAGTCGCGCCGCCGTGAACCTCTCCACGCGACGGCGCGCCCAACTCACATCAGACCGATGGAGGTTGCCATGACCCGCAGAGCCAGTTGCTACACCCTTTTCGCGCTTGCCGCCGTCGCGCTTGGCTCCATCAGCGAAGGCAGAGCGGCCTCGGTAGAACCAGACCCCGGTTACAAGCAGGAAATGGAATATCTCAAACAGGAAAAGTCGCTTGCCCCTGGGAAGCCTAGGACCCACAGGGGGCTGGCCACGGAGAAGGATCGGCAACGGTCGTACGCTTTAGACGAGATAGTTTTCAGACCTCGGAGAACGATAGACTAGAAGCGTCACGGCGCTGGGGTCGCAACGTTCCCGAGCAAATCCATTCCCACGATGCTGAACAACGGCGCGAGCCTGAGGGGGAACCCCGTCCGGGTTCGACTCCCGGCGTCCGCACCAACCCTTTGTCTCAGGCGCGCGCTCTCTCGCCGGCTGCGCCATGCGAGGCACGCTACGCTGCCTGGAACACGAAGCGGGTGCCCGTGTAGGAGCGCAGCAGCTTGGTCGGTATCTCAGACCGCGCGAGTTCGTTGAACACTTCTCCAGAGCAATGCAGCGGGATGATGTAATCGACATCCATCTCCTTGAGTGCTGTGATCGTCTGGCGTACGTAATCTTCCGCATAAGGGGCAAGGTGGAAACCGCCGATGACCGCATGCACCTTTGAAACCCCTGACGCTGCCTGGGCCTGCTTGACGGTATTGACCACACCCCGATGGCTGCATGCGGTGAGAATGACGAGGCCGCGCCCTTTGAGATAGTAGGCGGTGGCGAGTTCGTGCTGGAAATGGTCGGGGACGATCGAGTTTGTTTTCTCGCCTTGGGGCATCTGGTCGGGATAGCAGCCGATCCCGTCCTCAACGCCGATCTTCATCGTGCTCGGCGAAAGCACTTTCTCGAAGCTCCGCAGTGCAATTTGACCGGTCGTGAAAGCGTGCTCTCCCACGAGCGACGGCCCCTCGGCGTAGGTCACCGCCAGATTGGCTTCCGTCAGCGCTTGGCGATTCAGTGCGCCAAAGTTGCCTGGAGCCGGCGGACCAACCCATTCCCGCGAGCAGAAGCATTCCTCTCCCCCAATGTAGAGCGGCAGCTTCGCCTTCAGCTTGCGCTTGTTTTGCTGCAAGAACCCCACGACTCCACCAAAGTGGTCGTAGTGACCATGGCTCAGCACCAGAGCGTCGAGGGCGGCGGTATCAATGGCCAGAACATCGACGTTGTTGTTGAGCGCTTGCGCCGTGAAGCCAAAATCCATCAGGAGATTGCGCGTCTCATTGCCGCGCTTCGACTCTGCATGCATCGACAGACCAAACTCGCTAATGAGCGTTCTGGTCGGCGGCTTGTCCTTGCTGAGGCCCCAGCCAAAGTGCTGAATGTCGACGGAACCCATTTTCTTGCTCGCCGCCACGGCGAACTGGTAGCTGTCGACCACGACACGGACCGATACTGTATCGACCTCGGGAACTGTGCCGTCGATCGCTTGAGCGCGCACCGGTTTCGAGCCCCTTAGCAAGGAGGCCACCACCGCGCCGAACACAATCGCGCCGCCGCCGCAAAGGACGTGCCGGCGGTCGGGGCAATCCTCGTGAGCATCGGTTGACATGGACGGCCGTCCTCGCACAGCGCGCGCTAAGAACGATCATTCGCGACACTAGGACAATGGCCGAACGTCGGATGTTCTGCAAATGGCACTCAAGGCCAACTGCGCCGCCACCTCTTAGGGCTTGCTTTGTGTGCCGAGGAGAGATAGTCGCTCCGAACGCCAAGCCTAGTGTAACGATTCCCGCATGAATTGTGGTGTTGGTCAGCCATCAAAGTGTCAGAAATAGGCGCAACACTGACGTTCAAACAAGCCAAGGGAGGAGACAATGGCAAGTGTTAAAGGTCTCGCGTTCGGTTCGCTCGCGCTCCTCGCGACTGCCACGGCGTTCGGCGGATCAGCCTCCGCGCAGACGCAGCAGCCCAACATCCTCTTTATCATGGGCGACGACATCGGCTGGTTCAACATCGGCGCCTACCATCAGGGCATCATGGCGGGCAAGACGCCCAATCTCGACAAGCTGGCCTCCGAGGGTATGCGCTTTACCGACTACTATGCGGAGGCGAGCTGCACCGCTGGCCGCGCGAATTTCATCACCGGCCAGCTGCCGATCCGCACCGGAATGACCACGGTCGGCCAGGCAGGCGCCGATGTCGGGTTGCCGGCTCAAGCGCCCACCATCGCGACCGCGCTCAAAGCCATGGGCTACGCCACGGGACAGTTCGGCAAGAACCATCTCGGCGACCTCAACAAATACCTTCCTTGCGTGCACGGCTTCGATGAGTTCTTCGGCTATCTATATCACCTCGACGCAATGTCCGACCCCTATTGGTATTCCTATCCGACGGATCCGGCGATCCGTAACGCGGTCGGTCCGCGCAATTTGGTCCATTGCCTCGCGAGCGATACCGACGATCCAACCGAGCAGCCGCGTTGGGGCAAGATCGGCAAACAAAAGATCACCGACGAGGGACCTCTAGCGCCAGGCGCCAACACCGGACGCACGCCCTATGGCGGCGAGGGCGAGGGAGTCGGCGACGCCAAATACGACATGACCAACATCGACGAGGCTCTCGTCCAGAAATCGATCGACTTCATGAAGCAGGCCAAGGCGGCCGGCAAGCCGTTCTTCCTTTGGCACAACACGACGCGCATGCATGTGTTCACCTTCCTTTCCGAGAAATACAAGGCGATGATGAACCCCGAGACCAATTACGGCATGGAAGAAGCCGGCATGGCTCAGCTCGACGACTCCGTCGGCGCATTGATGAAGGCGCTCGACGATCTCGGCATCGCCGACAACACCATTATCGTCTTCTCAACCGACAACGGCGCCGAAGTGTTCACCTGGCCTGACGGCGGCATGACGCCGTTCCGTGGCACCAAGGGCACCGCCTATGAGGGTGGCTTCCGGGTACCGGCGATCATTCGCTGGCCTAGCAAGGTGCCTGCCGGCAAGGTCGAGAACAGCATTTTTTCAGGCCTCGACTGGTTCCCCACCTTCGTGGCGGCGGCCGGAAACGCGAACATTGTCGATGAGCTGAAAGCCGGTAAGGACCTCGGCGGCACGAACTACAAGGTCCATCTCGACGGCTACGACCAGACCGACCTCCTTACCGGCAAGGGCCCGACCAAGCGCCACGAGATCTGGTACTTCGTTGAAACGAATCTCGGTGGCCTTCGCCTCGAAGAGTTCAAGTACCGCTTTTTCGACCAGCCGGAGGGCTGGCCGGGACCGAAGGTTCCGGTCAATATGCCGATCATGGTCAACCTCAAGCAGGACCCATTCGAGCGGACGCCGATCACCAACCTGCTCGAGGGTGCTCCCGGCTACATGGACAACTTCATGGCACGCGAGTTCTGGCGGTTCGTCTATGTCCAGCAGAAGGTCGGAGAGCTGGCGCAGACGGCCATCGAGTTCCCGCCGATGCAAAAGGGTGCATCGTTCAACCTTTCGGCAGTCAAACAACAGATCGACGAGGCAATCGCCAAGGGACGCCCAGCCAACTGAGGCGCAACGCGGATGGGCGCCCCTTGAGAGGGGCGCCCATTATCCTTCGCTTGGGGTCTACTTGATTTCCCAAGTGGCCTTGTGGTTGACGATGCTAGCCGCGTGGCCGTCGACGGTCTCGTGCAGGTGCGTCACCGTGTAGGGAATCGTTCCCGTGATGCCCTTATATTTTCCCGTGCCGCCCTTCAGGTAGTGGTTTTGGGTGTCGAAGGTGGTGAAGACGTTGTCGCCGTCTTTGTCGGTTTCGACGCAGCTGCCGTTGAAATCCAGCGCGTCCCCGACCACGCTCTGATGTCCGACACAGCGCACCGACATGTCATGGAACGGGGCTTCGCCTTTGACATTGCTGGTAATCCCGGTGACGTCGACGATGAGCCCCATGCCGGCGCCGCTATCGATTTTCGCCGCCGTGCTATACACATAGTAGGTGTCGTATTCCGCTTCGCCAGTCTTGGGAAACTCCGCCGCCGCAGCTTCAGCCGCGCAAAACGCAAAGACGAGAGCCATCGAAGCGAGCAGGGATTTCATACCAGGATCCTCCGTTTCACTGACATACTTGTGGGCGTCACGCGAGGCTTGGAGAGAACGTATGAGTATGCGGTGGTTGCGCGTCGCGCTGAACATTAGCATAGCCCTGGACCCGGCACGCGCCGGCAGGGCGCTACCAGGGCAGCCGCTCAGGTCGGCGCAGGTGCCTTTCCAAACCGCCAGGGTCGATCTTGGGTTTCCGGTTTTTCGGTTTGATCACGTCCGGCAGTCTGTCGTTTTGTTTTAGCAGTTTGTCTTGTTGCTTGAGAATGTCAGGGAGCCGGTCTTTGCCGTCGCGAAGACCGGGGATATTGAAGTTGCGGAGCTCGCGCTCGAGCTGCTTCAGCCCCTGGCGTGTCACTGTCCGTGTCAGCGCGCTTTGGATCCGGTCAGGCGACCACAGGCTCGGCAGGACCGGCGCCACGAGTCGCGAGCGGATCATCGTGGCGAAGCCCGGTTTGTTGAGGACGACGGTGCCCGCCTGATTCCTGACATCGACCTCGCCGGCAAGAAGCAAAACGCTATATTCGCCGTCCACGGGACCGCCCTAGAACTCGGTGCCGCGCACGCCGACCTGTGCGACCGGCGTTTCGACCGTAATGGTCTTTTCGGTCAGTTCTTTCATCTTTCCGCTCTCGCGAAGCGGAACGCCCCTTGTGTCGTCGTGAGGAGAACGTCGCCGACGCCCTGTTCGGGGTCGTACACGTAGCGGTCGATCACGACGCGCGCGTTCTCGCTCAGCGTCAGCACCGTGTTGTCGCGAAAGGTCACTTGCAGGCGGCCGTCGGCGCCGGTGTTGAGCTCGTCGTTCATGCGCACGGCGGCGCCTTTCGCCGCGGTCGCGCTCGCCCCCCGAAACGATCTCGGTCGTGCCGTCGACGTCGCTGACTTTGCCTACGGCCGCTCCATCGGCGGCGTGGGCGGCGCCAAGCGAGACCAAAAGCACAAAGACGGCCGGAAGAGGGGACCCGCGCCAAAAGATCGATCGCAATACGGAGACTAGCACTTTGGCGTGCACGGGACCCTGCAAGGGTGAGGTGCGCGACCCTGACCTTGGCCTTCGAAATTGTCAATTTGGCGTCATGCCCTCAACGGACGATGGCCAGTCGACAAGCGGCCATCCGTCTCATAGGCTCGGGCAGCTTCGCGGGATCGGCAGGGAGGGCTCAAAGGCATGAATGACCAGCCTCAGCGCACGCAATTCTTCGGGGGATGTCCGCATGATTGCCCCGATACCTGCGCCATGATCTACGAGGTCGAGGGCGGGCGGCTGGTCGAGGTCAGGGGCAACAAGGAGCACCCGATGACGCGCGGGGGGCTCTGCGTCAAGCTCAAGGACTATCACGACCACCACTACAATCCCGATCGCGTGCTCTATCCGCTGCGCCGCGTCGGCGCGAAGGGCTCGCGGCAATTCGCTCGCATTTCCTGGGACGAGGCCGTCGCCGAGATCACCAAGCGTTGGAAAGACATCATCGCGCGCTACGGCAGCCAGGCGATCATGCCTTACTCCTATCTCGGCAATGAAGGTTTGGTGCAGGGGCTGACGGCCGGCGACGCTTTCTTCAATCGGCTCGGCTCGACCGTCAACGAGAAGACCTTTTGCGCTTCGGGCTCCTCGACCGCGTGGCTCTTGACCGTGGGCCCGACCGGCGGGGTCGATCCCGAAAGCTTCGTCCATTCCCGCTATATCGTCATTTGGGCCTGCAACTCGATCTCGACCAATCTGCATCACTGGCCGTTCGTGCTCGAAGCGCAGAAGCGCGGCGCCAAGATCGTGGTGATCGATTCCTACCGCTCGCGCACGGCCAAGCAGGCCGATTGGCACATCATGCCGAAGCCCGGCACCGACGGCGCGCTCGCCATGGGCATCATGGCCGCGATGATCCGAAACGGCCATGTCGATCGCGAGTGGGTGGAGAAGCACACCGTCGGCTTCGCCGAGCTCGCCGAGCGTGCGGCCGAGTTCACGCCCGACTATGTCGAGGAAGTGACGGGCGTTCCGGCGCAGGACGTCGCCACGTTCGCGCGCGAATTCGCTACCATCCAGCCTTCCGTCATTCGTCTCGGCGTCGCGCTCGAGCGCCATGCCGGCGGCGGCCAGACCATCCGCGCCGTCTGCTCCATCCCGGCGCTCGCCGGCTCATGGCGCCATGTCGGCGGCGGCTTGTTGCAAATGCCGTTGTGGGAGTTCCCGATCGACTGGGCGCGGGTGTCGCGTCCCGATTTCATCCGTCCCGGCACGCGCGTCGTGAACAACCTGCAATTGGGCCGCGCGCTCGTCGGCGACATGAAGCTCGATCCGCCGATCATGGGTCTCTACATCTACAACACCAACCCGGTGAGCCAGGCGCCCGAGACCAACACGATTGTGAAGGGCTTGAGCCGCGAGGACTTGTTCTTCGTGACCGCCGAGCATTTCGTCACCGATACGGCGGCTTTCGCCGACATCGTCCTTCCCGCCACAATGGCCGGCGAGCACGACGACATGATGTTCTCGTGGGGGCATTTCTATCTCACCATCAACGAGCAGGCGATCACGCCTTGCGGCGAGGCGAAGTCGAACGCCGAGATCTTCCGCCTGCTCGCTGCCGCGTTCGGCTTTGACAATCCGCAGTTCAAAATGAGCGACATGGAGCTCGCCGAGCATTACGTGAAATGGGACGCGCCGCAGATGGCCGGCATCGACCTGGAGTATTTCCGGCGGCACGGCTATTTCCATCTCGCCGTCGGCACGCCCGACGACCGGCTGCCGCATGCGAACGGCAACTTCCCCACGCCCTCGGGTAAAGTGGAATTCCTGGTCAAGGACGCCAAGAACTTCGTCGCGCCGCCGTTCCGCATGATGTACGAGGCGATGCAGTCGGGCGAAGACGTCGATCCGCTTCCCGGCTACGTGCCGCCGCGGGAGAGCGTCGCCACCAATCCGCGCCTCGCCGAGCGTTATCCGCTCAACGTCATTTCGCCCAAGAGCCACGGCTTCCTCAATTCCTGCTACGCCAACGAGCCGCACAAGATCAAAGGGCAGGGCGAGCAATTCGTCATGATCAGCCCGAAAGACGCGGCCGCGCGCAGCATCCGCGAAGGCGATCCGGTCAGGGTCTTCAACGATCGCGGCGACTTCGAGGGCCTTGCCCGCATTACCGACGACGTGCGCGACGGCGTGATCGTGGCGACGCTCGGCTATTGGCGGAGCCTCAACCGCTCCGACGGCTCGGTGAATTCGATCTCATCGGCCGAGTTCTGCGGGCTCGGTCGGGCGCCGACTTTCTCCGACAATCTGGTCCAGGTCGTCCGCGTCAATTGACGCGGACGCTCGAAGCTCGCGTTCAATAGCTGACCGCGCTCAAATGGCGCGAGAGGGCAACCTGTTCCTTTATAGAAGCGTTGCTTATATGGACGTTGCTAGGCCAACCCCCGGAGTTTGCCATGAACAAGGACGTAAAGGAGCGGCGCAAGGCCCCGCTTCAAACGCCGACCGATCTCGGCGACAATGCGCGCCGCGATATTGCCGGCGCCCTCAATGCGCTGCTCGCCGATGTGTTTGCGCTCTATCTCAAGACCAAGAATTTCCATTGGCATGTGAGCGGACCGCATTTCCGTGACTATCATCTCATGTTCGACGAGCAGGGCGACCAGATCTTCGCCATGACCGACGAGATTGCCGAGCGCGTGCGGAAAATCGGCGGCATCACCTTGCACTCGATCGGGAATATCGCGAGGCTCCAGCGTATTCCCGATAATGACGCCGACTATGTTGATCCGCTCGACATGCTGGCCGAGCTTAGGTCTGACAATCAGGCGCTCATCGCCAGCATGCGCGAGGCGCACGAATTGTGCGAGGCTGAGAAGGACGTGGCGACGACGAGCCTGATCGAAGTTTGGATCGACCAGACCGAGCGGCGCGTGTGGTTCCTGTACGAGGCGAGCCGGCGCGGCGATCAGACCGGCCATTGAGCGTCAGGCAAGGAGCGATCTCAATCGCTTCGGTAGAGCCAGTCGAAACGCCGAAGCGCCGTCTCTTCGCGGCGTCGGGCGAGGATGAAATTGCGCGCTGCGGCCAGCGGGCCGCCGAGATGGTAGAGAAAGCCGAAGCTTCGCGAGGCGCGTTGGACCCGCGTGGCACGGGGCCGGCGCAAATCCTCATAACGCCGGAAGGCCGACGCCGGGTCTGGTGCTGACGCGAGGCAGGCGGCGAGAGCAAGCCCATCCTCGATGGCAAGAGCGGCGCCTTGTGCGAGATAGGGCAAGACCGGATGGGCCGCATCGCCGAGAAGGGTGAGCCGACCCGCGCTCCAACGTTCAAGGCCGGTAAGGCGGTAGAGCGACCAGCCGCGCCAGGCGTCCGCGCGCTCGAGCAGGGATTTCGCCTCCTTGGTCCAAGGCGCAAAGCTCGCGAGCAGGTTCGCGGCGTCGCCCGGCCGGCTCCAGCCCTGCCGGCCCGAGCCGCCCATCGTCACCGCGACAACGTTGAGGTCGGCGCCGCCCCCGACCGGATAGTGAACGAGATGCGCGCGGGGCCCGATCCAAAGCCCGACCACCGGCTCGGCGAAGCGGGCGGGGAGGGTTGCGCGTGGGATCTGCGTGCGCCAAGCCGTCGCGCCGGCGAAGCGCAGATTCGCCCCGGGGCTGATGCGCGCGCGCAGCGCCGACCAAAGTCCGCCGGCGCCGATCAGGCAGGCGCCATTGGCCTTGGCACCGTCGGTGGCGCGCGCGACGACGCCATCGCTGCCTTGTGTGTCAATCGTCGAAACATCGAAGCCGGTCCTCAAGGCGGCGCCGGTCTCTCCCGCGAGCGCCGCGCGCAATCCCGCATGAAGATCGGCGCGGCGCAATGTCAGGTAAGGCGCGCCGTAGCGTTCTTCGGCCGCGGCGCCGAGCGGCATTGCGGTGAGCTTGCGGCCGGTGACGCCGTCATGGATGACGATGGCCTCGGGCCTGAAGGCGTCGCGGCCGATCGCATCGAGCGCGCCGAGTGCGCGAAGCGCCCGGGTGGCGTTGGGACCGAGCTGAATCCCTGCGCCGGTCTCCTCGGCGAAATGAGAGCGTTCGAGGATTTCGCAAGTCATCCCCTGGCGCGCCAGCGCAATGGCTGCGGCCAACCCGCCAATGCCGCCGCCTGCGATGAGCGCCTGCCCTTGCATGGGTGAGCCGGCTTAAGCTGCGGGAGCCCCCGGCGGCGCCGTCGCCACGAAGACGCAAAGTGGCGGGTCGCTCTCGGTTGCCTTGAGCGCGCGGTCGTGCTCGTACACGGTCGAGCAATAGGGACAAACGATCTCGGCCTCGTCGCCCATGTCGAGGTAGACATGCGGATGATCGAAAGGCGGCGTCGCCCCCATGCATTGAAACTCCTTGACGCCAATCCTGATCCGGCCGACGCCCTTGTCGTTCACGAGATGAGGCACGAGAGTTTGCGCCATGGGGTGGTGCTCGTCTTCCTCGTCGCTTTGAGTTGGCGGGGAGCATAGTGACGGAAAGGCCAAAGCGGTAGGCCAAAGAATGCAGAGTTTCGATTCCGGCGGCGTGAAGATCGCCTATGTGGATGAGGGGAGCGGCGACCCGATCCTCCTCATTCACGGCTTTGCCTCCAATGTCGCGACAAATTGGCGCGACGCGCGTTGGCTTTACACGCTGACCGGGGCTGGGCACCGCGCGATTGCCTACGACAATCGCGGGCATGGGTTGAGCGAGAAGCTCTACGACCCGGCCCGTTACGGCGCCCCGACCATGGCCGAGGATGCGGCGAACCTGCTCGACCATCTCGGTATCGGCCGCGCCGATGTGATGGGTTATTCCATGGGAGCGCGCATCGCCACCTTTCTTGCGCTTGCGCATCCCGAACGCGTGCGAAGCCTGATCCTGGCGGGAGCCGGCATCAACCTCGTGCGCGGGCTGGTCGGGACCGGGCCGATCGCGCGCGCGCTCGAAGCGCCCCGGGTCGAGGACGTGACAAACGACACGGCGCGGAGCTTCCGGGCCTTCGCCGAGAGGACCGGAAGCGACCTCAAGGCGCTCGCCGCCTGCATGCGCGGCCCCCGGGAGAAGATCGCCGCCGAGGACCTCGCCCAGATTGCCGTGTCGACCCTCGTTGCGACCGGGAGCGAGGACGTGATCGCGGGCTCTGGAGAGGAGCTGCGACGCCTGATCCCCGGGGCGCAACTCCTTGACATCGAAGGGCGAGACCATATGAAGGCGGTAGGCGATGCCCGCTTCAAGCAAGGCGTGCTCGACTTTTTAACCAGGCGGCCTTAGTTCAGTGCTAGTTCGGTGTTTTCGATTAAGCCCGGCATTTTCGCGGGGCAAGTGAGGTTCCCATGTCAAAACCCTTGGCGGCCAAAGAACGGCACATCAAGAGCTACGATCCGGTGTGGAGCCAGGTGCGGCGCGAGGCCGAGGAGATCAGCGCGGCCGAGCCCGCTCTCGGCGGCTTCATCTACGCCACGGTTCTCGACCATGACCGGCTCGAGGACGCCGTGTGCCACCGGCTTGCGCGCAGGCTTCAGCACTCGACGCTGGACACCGGCCTCCTGCACAAATTGTTCAACGAGGTGATCGCGGCGGAGCCGGCTCTCGGCGATTCGTTTCGCGCCGACTTGATGGCCGTTGCCAAGCGCGACCCGGCCTGCCGCCGCGTGATCGAGCCGC
This sequence comes from Methyloceanibacter sp., assembly GCA_035715445.1. Lineage (GTDB taxonomy): Bacteria > Pseudomonadota > Alphaproteobacteria > Rhizobiales > Methyloligellaceae > Methyloceanibacter. The sequence goes on along the minus strand of DASTKZ010000126.1, from coordinate 730 downwards.
TGCTCTATTTCAAGGGCTTCCACGCGCTCGAGACCTATCGCATCGCCCATTCGCTGTGGGAGGCCGGGCGAAAGGACTTTGCCCTCTATCTGCAGAGCCTGACCTCGCGGTTCCTCCAGGTGGACATCCATCCGGCCGCGATCATCGGCAAGGGCATCATGTTCGATCACGCCACTGGCATTGTCATCGGCGAAACGGCCGTGATCGGGGACAATTGCTCGCTGCTTCACGGCGTGACGCTGGGAGGCACCGGCAATGAGAAGGGCGACCGCCATCCTAAGATCGGGCGCGGCGTCATGATCGGCGCGGGCGCCGAGATCCTCGGCAATATCAAGGTTGGCGATTGCGCGAGGATCGCCGCGGGCAGCGTCGTGCTCAACGATGTCGCGTCGCGCCGGACCGTGGCGGGCGTGCCCGCGCGCGAGATCGGCTTCGCCGGTTGCGAGGAACCCGCTCTTGCCATGGACCAGATGGTCGAGGCCGATGACGAAACCGATCACGCCTAGGCCGGCAACGGAAAACGCAATTTTTGTGGGGTGCGAGCGGTGACTCGGGACGAAATCCTCAAGCTCGAACATTATCTCAAGAAGATATTCCGGCTGCCCCAAATCCAGGTGCGCCAGCGCCCGCGGAAGGACGATTCCGCCGAGGTCTTCGTCGATGAGGAGTTCATCGGCGTCATCTTTCGCGACGACGATGAGGGTGAGGTCGCCTACCAGTTCCAAATGGC
>DASTKZ010000125.1:0-17539 GCA_035715445.1 Methyloceanibacter sp. | reverse complement strand
CCACGTTGAGGCCTTCGACCGCCGACAGCACCGAAAGCGCCGGCGTAATCAGGGTCGAGCCGTAGAACATGGCCGCCCCGATGGTCCCAAGCGCGAGCACGAGCGGCGTGCGCCGCCCGAGCGCGCGGAACGCGAGCGCGGTGAGCGCCAGCGTGCCGCCTTCGCCGTTATTATCGGCGCGCAGCAGGATCAGGACGTATTTGATCGTGACGACGACGATCAGCGACCAGAAGATGAGCGACAGCACGCCGTAGACCGCTTCCGGCGTGACCGTGCCTCCGCCGCCGCTGGCCGCCAGCACCGCTTCGCGCAAGGCATAAAGGGGGCTCGTGCCGATATCGCCGTAGACGACGCCGATCGAGCCGAAGGTAAGCGCCCAGAACCGTTTCCTGGCGTCGGCGAGGTCGCCATTGGCGCTCGCCAGCGCCGAAGTTTCGGAGTTTAGCGGCGCCATGCTTCGCTAGACCGCAACCTGGGTTCCGATTTCGACCACGCGGTCCGTGGGGAGCTGGAAATAGCTGCTTGCGTCGTCGGCGTTCCGCGCCAGAAATATGAACAAGCCATCCTGCCATACCGGCATGCCGGAGCGCGGATCGGCGCGAACCGACCGTCGCGACAGGAAAAACGACGTGGACATGATATCGAAGCTTAGTCCCTCTTTACGCGCGAGCCCGAGCGCCTTCGGCACATTTGGTGTCTCCATGAAACCGAAACGCAGAAGCACGCGCTGAAACGAACCGCCCAAGGGCGCGATGCTGACCTTGTCGGAGATCGCGACGCGAGGCGTGGTTTCCGTGATCATGGTCAAGATGACATTGTTCTCGTGCAGTGTCTTGTAGTGCTTGAGGCTGTGGAGAAGGGCGGTCGGCGCGCTCTCCGGATGCGCGGTGAGAAACACGGCGGTGCCGGGAACACGGCAAAGGTCGGTCTTCTTCTCGAGGCTTTCGATCAGACCGCTGATTGGCGTTTCCAGCCGCCGGGTCTTCTCGGCCAGGATTCGCGCGCCTTTACGCCATGTCACCATGATGACGATGAGAATGGCTCCGATCAGGATCGGCACCCAGCCGCCCTCGAACAGTTTCAACAGGTTGGCGCCGAGGAATATGAGGTCGATGAGGAGGAACGGAACCATCAGCGCAGCCGCCGCCCACAGCGGCCAATTCCAGGTCCTCCAAATGACGATCAGAGCCAAGATCGCCGTCACGACCATCGTTCCCGTCACGGCGATGCCGTAGGCCGAAGCGAGCGCGCCGGAGGACTTGAACAGGATGATGAGAAGCAGCACGCCAAACAGAAGCAGAGTATTCACGCGCGGCATGTAGATTTGCCCGAACTGTGCCTCGGAGGTGTGGCGGATCTCGAGACGCGGCAGCAAGCCGAGCTGGATCGCCTGCTTCGTCAGCGAATAGGCCCCGCTGATCACGGCTTGGCTGGCGATGACGGTGGCAGCTGTCGCCAGTCCGATCATGGGAAGCAGCGCCCAGTCGGGATAAAGCAGAAAGAAGGGGTTATGGATCGCCTCAGGCTTGGCCAACAGCAACGCGCCCTGTCCGAGATAATTTACCGTCAGCGCAGGAAGCGCGACGGCGAACCAGGCCATGCGGATCGGTCCGCGACCGAAATGGCCAAGGTCGGCATAAAGCGCCTCTGCCCCGGTAACGACCAGAAAGACGGCCCCCAGCGTCAGGAGCCCGATCACCCCATGGCTGAGAAGAAAACTTACGCCATGAACGGGATTGAACGCGCCCAATACGCTGGGGTTCTGGGCGACGTGCCAGAGCCCTGCCGCGGCAAGCGTTAGGAACCACACCAAAGTCACGGGACCAAAAAACGCCGCGACGCGCGCGGTGCCGTGCGACTGAACCGCGAACAGACCGAACAGGATCGCGACAGCCAGCGGGACGACATAAGGCTCCAGTGCCGGGGCCGCAATCTCCAGGCCCTCGACCGCCGACAGCACCGACAGCGCAGGCGTGATCATCGCGTCGCCGTAAAACAAGGCGGCGCTGATCATGCCGAGCGTGATGATCCAGAGCGCGCCGCGACCGCGGACGGCGTTTTGGGCCAGCGCCATCAGCGCGAGCGTCCCGCCTTCGCCGTTGTTGTCCGCGCGCAGCAGGATGACCACATACTTGACGCTGACCACCAGAATGAGCGCCCAAACGATCAGGGACAGAATGCCGAGAATGGCCTCTTCGCTGGGAGGCGTACCAGCGCCGCTCGCGGCAAGGACGGCCTCGCGGAAGGCATAGAGGGGGCTCGTGCCGATGTCGCCGTAAACGACCCCGATCGCGCCGAGGGTCAGCGCCCAGAATGTGCGCTGCGAAAGCGCGGGCGCCTCGGCGCCGTTGGCGGCGGCATAAGTGTCTGAGCGGGCGGCCTGCTGCATTTCAGCGGGAGTGTGGGAGGTCTTGAGATTGTCGCCATTAACGCCGGAAGCAGCGCCGCGGTCCCTGAAGAGCGCTAGGGAGATAGGCGCAATGGGCGTCCTTGTCTAGGTGTGCGGCGCGATATTACGTATCAGTGTGTTAAGCGGAGACAAGCAAGAAGCTTCGTGTGCACCGGCCATGGACGAAATTTCTGGAAAGAAAAGGATTTCAAATATTGTCATTCATTCGCATTTTCGTTGACCCTCTTAGGGGCAAGCCTTAGGGTGCGCGCCTTATTTAGACTTTTCAGCTATTCCTGGATCTTTGACCGGCCGCGGACCTTGAGGCGCGAGGCCGGTTTTTGTCAGTGAGAGAGACGATGTCGCGCACGATGACCGGCGCCGAGATGGTGCTTCAGGCTCTCGCCGATCAAGGCGTCGAGCACATTTTCGGCTATCCGGGCGGCGCCGTGCTGCCGATCTACGATCAGCTGTTTCAGCAGGACCGCCTCAAGCACATTCTCGTCCGCCACGAGCAGGGCGCCGTCCACGCCGCCGAAGGCTACGCCCGCTCGACCGGCAAGGTCGGCGTCGTTCTCGTCACCTCCGGCCCCGGCGCGACCAACGCCGTCACCGGCTTGACCGACGCGCTGATGGATTCGGTCCCGATCGTCTGCATCACCGGCCAGGTGCCGACCCATCTCATCGGCAACGACGCCTTCCAAGAATGCGACACGGTCGGCATCACGCGGCCGTGCACCAAGCACAATTATCTCGTGAAGGACGTGAACTCGCTCTCGCGCGTGCTGCATGAGGCGTTCTACGTCGCGCGTACCGGCCGTCCCGGACCGGTCGTGGTCGATATTCCGAAGGACATCCAGTTTGCGAGCGGCGAGTACACCGGGCTCACCAATTCGCAGCATAAGAGCTATAACCCGCGGACCCGCGGCGATGAGCGCGCGGTCGCGCAAGCGGTCGAGCTGATGGCGCGCGCCAAGCGCCCGATTTTCTATAGCGGCGGCGGCGTCGTCAATTCCGGGCCCCGCGCCAGCGAGAAATTGCGCGAGCTCGTCCGCATGACCGGCTTTCCCATCACCTCGACGCTGATGGGGCTCGGCGCCTATCCCGCCTCCGACCCGCAATGGCTCGGCATGCTCGGCATGCACGGCACCTACGAAGCCAACAACGCCATGCACGATTGCGATGTGATGATCTGCATCGGCGCGCGCTTCGATGACCGCATCACCGGGAGGGTCGATGCCTTTTCGCCCGGATCGAAGAAGATCCACGTCGATATCGACCGCTCCTCGATCAACAAGAACATCAAGGTCGATATCCCCATCGTCGGCGATTGCGGTCATGTGCTCGAGCAGATGATCGAGGCGTGGAAGGCAAAGAAGCCCAAGCTGGACAAGGCCGCGCACAAGGCGTGGTGGGCCGAGATCGATCGCTGGCGCGCGCGAAACTGCCTGCACTACCGCAAGCGCGACGATGTGATTGCGCCGCAATACGCCATCGAGCGGCTTTATGCGCTGACCCGCGGCAAGGACGTCTACATCACCACCGAAGTCGGCCAGCATCAGATGTGGGCGGCGCAGTTCTTCAAGTTCGAGGAGCCGAACCGCTGGATGACGTCGGGCGGCCTCGGCACCATGGGCTACGGCCTGCCGTCCGCGGTCGGCGTGCAGGTGGCCCATCCGGATTCGCTCGTCATCGACATCGCCGGCGAAGCCTCGGTGCTGATGACCATGCAGGAGATGTCCACGGCCGCGCAGTACGACCTGCCGATCAAGATCTTCATCTTGAACAACGAGTATATGGGCATGGTGCGCCAGTGGCAGGAGTTGCTGCATGGCGGCCGCTACTCCCACTCCTACACCGCGGCGCTGCCCGATTTCGTCAAATTGGCCGAGGCCTATCAAGGCGTCGGCATCAGGGCCGAGAAGCCGTCGGAGCTCGACGACGCGATCAGGGAAATGATCCGGGTGAAGAAGCCGGTGATCTTCGACTGCCGGGTCGACAAGCACGCTAATTGCTTCCCCATGATCCCGAGCGGGGAGGCCCACAACAACATGTTGATGGGCGACGACCTGACCGAAGAGGACATCGAGAAAGCCATCACCGAAGAAGGCAAGGTAATGGTTTAGCGCTGGGGGACAATGCCTTGATACGATTCCTGCTTAGCCTTCGGGCCATCATGCTGATCGGCTCCGCCGGAGCGATGATCGGCGCGCTTCTGATGTTCTTTCAGGGCGGCTTCTACCTGTACGAGGCCTGGCACACGCTGATGACGCCGGGCGAGGCGGCGGAGCGGCAGGTCACCGTGCCGGTGCTCGAGGCGGTCGACGCCTTTCTGTTCGGCATCGTCCTCGTGATCTTCGCCTACGGTATCGCCATCGGCTTCGTGTTCACGCTGCCCGAAGGCTACGGCGCGCGTCTGCCCGAGTGGATGAAGGTGGGCGGCGTTGGCCAGCTCAAGGCGACGCTGGCCGAAGTCGTCATCGTCGTCTTGATCGTGATCTTTGCCCGGGTGGTGGTCGAGGCCAATGGCCACTTCCAATGGTCGATGCTGGTCCTTCCTCTCTCGATCCTCTTTATCGCGCTCGCGCTCAGGATGATCGAGCTCGGTGGGGACCGGGGGAGTGGCGAAAACAAGGGCGTCCATTAGCGGCTATCGTCATGACCGGAAAAGCGACCAAACAGCCCGGCTCGGCCTACCCGCTGGAGAAGCGGGAAGAGCGGGCCGAGACCCACACCATGACCGTGCTCGTCGACAACGAGCCCGGCGTGCTCGCGCGCGTCATCGGACTGTTCTCGGGGCGCGGCTACAACATCGAGTCGCTTACCGTGTCGGAGACCGAGCACGAGGCGCATCTTTCCCGAATCACCATCGTCACCACCGGCACGCCGATGGTAATCGAGCAGATTCAGCATCAGCTCGAGCGCCTGGTCCCGGTGCATTCGGTCACCGATTTGACCGTCCTGGGCGCCCCGCTCGAGCGCGAGCTTGCGATGGTCAAGGTCGCCGGCAAGAGCGAGAAGCGCGTCGAGGCCTTGCGCCTCGCCGAAGCTTTCCGCGCCGACGTGGTCGATTCCTCGACCGGCCATTTCGTCTTCCTGATTACCGGCGAGCAAGCGAAGATCGAGGAATTCATCGCCCTGATGCAGCCGCTTGGCCTGGTCGAAGTGGCCCGCACCGGCGTAGCCGCCATTTCGCGCGGGCCCGAGCGCATGCAATGACCGGCCGAGACCCCTTGCAAAGCCTAAGCCTTCGCGCGAGAAACGCGGCCGAACGATAGAGCCAACTCAAAGTCAGGGAACGTCACGTATGCGCGTCTATTACGATCGGGATGCCGATCTCAATCTGATCAAAGGCAAGAAGGTCGCCATCATCGGTTATGGCAGCCAGGGCCACGCGCACGCGCTCAATCTCAATGAGTCTGGCGTCAAGGACGTGGCCGTGGGCCTCCGGCCCGGCTCCAAATCCGTAGCCAAGGCGGAGAAGGCCGGGCTGAAAGTGATGGACGTCCCCGAGGCCGCGCAATGGGCCGACGTCGTGATGATGCTGACCCCCGACGAGCTCCAGGCCGGCATCTGGGAGCGCGAGTTGAAGCCGAACATGAAGCAGGGCGCCGCGCTCTTCTTCGCCCACGGCCTCAACATTCATTTCAACTTGATCGAGCCCCGTCCCGACATGGATGTGTGCATGGTCGCGCCGAAGGGTCCTGGCCATACCGTGCGCGCCGAATATTTGCGCGGCGCGGGCGTGCCATGCCTGATGGCCATCGCCCAGGACGCGACCGGCAACGCCCACGACCTCACCCTGTCTTACGCCGCGGCGGTCGGCGGCGGCCGCGCCGGCATCATCGAGACCACCTTCCGCGAGGAATGCGAGACCGATCTATTCGGCGAGCAGTCGGTCTTGTGCGGCGGCCTGGTCGAGCTGATGCGGAACGGTTACGAGACCTTGATCGAGGCCGGCTACGCGCCGGAGATGGCTTATTTCGAATGCGTGCACGAGGTGAAGCTGATCGTCGACCTCATCTATGAAGGCGGCATCGCCAACATGAACTACTCGGTCTCCAACACTGCCGAGTATGGTGAGTACGTTTCCGGCCCGCGCGTGGTTGGGAAGGCGAGCAAGAAGGCGATGAAGCAGATTCTCGCCGATATCCAGTCCGGAAAGTTCGTCAAGGACTGGATGCTCGAGAACCGAGTCGGCCAGACCTCGTTCAAGGCGATGCGCGCGAAATGCGACAATCACCAGATGGAAGAGGTGGGAAAGCGCCTGCGCGCCATGATGCCGTGGATCGCCGAGCGCAAGATGGTCGACAAGAGCAAGAACTGACGCCGGCCCTGAAGGATTTCTTTGTCATGGCCGGGCTTGGCCCGACCATCCACGATTTCCCGCGAAAGCGGGAATCCGGTTATCAGCTGCCGTTAGTAATTCTATGAGACGCTGACGGCTACTGGATTGCCTGGTCAAGCCGGGTAATGACAATAGAGGTTGGTAGGGGGCAGCCATGCTGATTGCGCGCTGCCAAGATCGTCCTCAGCCTCGCGCTCGCTTCGTTCTGCCTGGTCGTCACCTTCGACAACCTCACCGACTACAGCACGAATTATCTCTTCCTGCAGCACGTGATGAGCATGGACGACCTTCCCCGGCAACGCTCTGATGTACCCGTCGATCACGAATCCGGCGCTGTGGCAGTTGGGCTACGCGCTGATCATCGCCGCCGAGGGCTTGGCCGGCCTGCTCTTCCTCGCCGACGCCGTTCGCCTCATTCAGGCGCGCTACGCGCCAGGGGAGGTCTTCAACGCGGCTAAGGCCCTGGTCGTTGCCGCGGCCACCGTCGCCTTCCTTGTCTGGTTCTTCGGTTTCATGGTGGTGGCACGCGAATGGTTCGCCATGTGGCAGTCGAAAAGCTGGAACGGGCAAGAGGCGGCCTTCCGCGTCAGCCTGCCCGACGGCGACCTCGCCCCTCGGCGCAGCCGCGGCAACGTTTTGTGAAGGAATTCGCGGGATTCGCCTATGATCCCGCAGCAATCGTTGCCTTAAGTGCGCCATGGATTTTGCCCTCGACGCCTTCCTTCTCGAACTCGCCGCGATCTTTCCGATTGTCAATCCGCCGGGGGCGGCCCTCGGCCTGACACGCCACGCGTCTCACGACGTCCGGCGTGTCCTTGCTTGGCGCATTGCGCGAAACGCGTTCCTCGTCCTTGTCGGCTCGCTGACGCTCGGCGCAGTGATCCTGCGGCTCTAATACCGGTCCTTCGCGTCGCCGGCGGCTTCATCGTCGCCATTGCCGGATGGAAGCTGCTGAGCGAGGGTGGCCAGAAGGACCTGGAAGCCTCGCAGGAGGAACGGCCGCTGGCCGGTCCTCTCGATCAGGCCTTCCATCCGCTGACTCTGCCGCTTACGACCGGGCCCGGGGCCATCGCGGTCGTCATCAGTCTCGGACTGTCCCGGGGCTCCTATTCGAGTTCGACCGATGAGATCGTGCTGGTGCTTTCCACCATTTGCGCCGTTCTCGTGATTGCTGTCGCCATTTTCGTGTGTTTTGCCTACGCCGACCGCGTCCAGTGCTTGCTGGGAGCCGGTGGCACCGATGTCGCCGTGCGGCTCTCGGCCTTCATTCTGTTTTGCCTCGGCATCCAGATTCTCTGGGCCGGCGGAAGCGAGTTGCTGCATTCCGTGGTCCATTCGGCGCCGCCGGTGCCGGCCGCGCCACCCAACTGACCGGGCGGGCTTGCTCTGCACAGCCTAGCCGACTATGTTCCCGCCCGAAGCGACAGGTGATCGATGCAAGGCGCTCGCGAGCAGATTGAGGCGAAAATTGACGCTTCCGCGCCCGATTCCGCGCGTCTGCTGACCTCCAAACTCGTCCTTAGTCGCCCCTGAGCACCTCAGGGCGCCGGGCTTTCAAGCCGCGCCAGGCGTTCAGGGGATCAAGAAGATAGGCGAAATTCAATGAGGCTTGCCAGTCGTGTTAGACTGGAGCCCGAAGCTTAAGGACGAACGAGATGGAGTCCAACAAAGGTCGCAGCGCCAAGGCGAAAGGCCGCTCCGAGCGCGACCGCGTCGTGATCTTCGACACCACTTTGCGCGACGGCGAACAGTGCCCCGGCGCCACCATGACCTTCGAGGAGAAGCTCGAGGTCGCCGAAGTCCTCGACGAGATGGGCGTCGATATCATCGAGGCCGGGTTCCCTATCGCCTCGGAAGGCGATTTCAACAGTGTCCAGGAGGTCGCCCGTCGTTCCAAGAAGGCGGTGATCTGCGGGCTCGCGCGCGCGCATTTCAAGGACATCGACCGCTGCGCCGAGGCGATTAAGCTCGCCGCCCGCGGCCGCATCCACACCTTCATCGGTACTTCGCCACTCCATCGCAAATATCAGATGGGCATCGACGAGGCGGAGGTGCTGGAGCGCGTCACCGCGTCGGTTACGCGCGCGCGGAGCTATACCGACGACGTCGAGTGGTCGGCGATGGACGCGACCCGCACCGAGCTTGACTTCCTCTGCCGCTGCGTTGAAGCGGCGATCAAGGCCGGCGCCACCACCGTCAACATTCCCGACACGGTCGGCTATGCCACGCCCGATGAGTTCGCGAGCCTCATCCGCTCGATCCTCGCCCGCGTGCCCGGCGCCGAGAAGGCCGTGTTCTCGACCCATTGCCACAACGATCTCGGTCTTGCCGTCGCCAATTCGCTGGCCGGCGTCGTTGCCGGCGCCCGGCAGGTCGAATGCGCCATCAACGGGCTCGGCGAGCGCGCCGGCAACGCCGCGCTGGAAGAGGTCGTCATGGCGATCAGGACGCGGGGCGACGCCATGCCGTTCTTTACCGGCATCGACACGACCATGCTCACCCGCGCGTCGCGCCTCGTCTCGCGCGTGACCGCGTTCCCGGTCCAGTACAACAAGGCCATCGTCGGACGGAACGCCTTCGCCCATGAAAGCGGCATTCACCAGGACGGCGTGCTCAAGCATGCCGAGACCTTCGAGATCATGACGCCCGAGAGTGTCGGCTTGAAGGAGTCCTCGCTGGTGATGGGCAAGCATTCCGGCCGGCACGCTTTCCGCGAGAAGCTGAAAGAGCTCGGCTACGAGCTCGGCGACAATGCTTTCGAGGACGCCTTCGTGCGCTTCAAGGCGCTCGCCGACCGCAAGAAGCACGTCTATGACGAGGACCTCGAAGCCCTCGTCGATCAGGAGATCGCAAGCGCCCATGACCGCATCAAGGTCGTGGCTTTGACCGTGATCGCCGGCACAGGCGGTCCGCAGAAAGCGACCATTACCCTCGAAATCGACGGCAAGCAGCATACCAGCGAGCAGACCGGCGACGGTCCGGTCGATGCCACATTCAGGGCAATTAAGGCAATCGTGCCGCACGAAGCGAGGCTCCCCCTCTACCAGGTTAGCGCCGTCACGGAAGGAACCGACGCCCAGGCCGAGGTGAGCGTCCGCCTCGAGGCCGACGGCAAGACGGTGACCGGGCGGGGCTCCGACACTGATACCATGGTCGCCTCCGCCAGGGCTTATGTCAGCGCACTGAGCAAGCTCCTGGCGCGGGAGGCGAGGCGGAAACCGGAGAGCATGCTCGCTTCGTGACGCGGGCAAGGGGAAGGGGCTGCCCGCAAGGAGGGCAGCTTGCGGCCGGCCTCCGGCCGCCATTCCGGCCTAGAATCAAAGACATGGGTTTACGTGACGCGCGCCGTTCAAGAGCCTCTTGAGCGGCGTGCCCAATTTCGAGGCCGGGTGGAGGGGCGCGCTCGCGATTTCCCCTTCGGGGCGCCCCGAATAAGGCGTGCAAAAAAATGTTTTTTCAAAACCGGGTCCGACGCATTGCTCCCCAGTTCAATTTGCAGCAACATAGCGCCGCTCGGTGGACGGCCAAACAACTCACAAAAGCGTTGCCGCCCACCGGCCATTGCTTCCGTGGTGTCAATGGCTCGTTGCGGGGAGCCAGATTGGGGCGGGCGTATGTTCTCGCGGGTCTTAGGCTTTGTCTCGGCGGACATGGCCATCGACCTTGGCACGGCGAACACGCTGGTTTACGTGCCAGGGCGAGGGATCGTGCTCGACGAGCCTTCGGTCGTCGCTGTGACCCAGCAGCGCGATGGCGATCGCAAAGTGATCGCCGTCGGCTATGAGGCCAAGACCATGCTTGGCCGCACGCCCTCCAAGATTGAAACCATCCAGCCCCTGCGCGACGGCGTGATCGCCGATTTCAACGCCGCCGAGGAGATGATCAAGCATTTCATCCGCCGCGTGTTGAAGCGCCCGATGTTCTCGAGCCCGCGCATCATGATCTGCGTTCCGGCGAGCGCGACGCCGGTCGAGCGCCGCGCGGTGCACGAAGCGGGACTGTCGGCGGGCGCGCGGCGCGTCTATCTCATCGAGGAGCCGGTCGCGGCCGCGATCGGCGCCGGGCTCCCCATCACCGAGGCGCGCGGATCGATGATCGTCGATATCGGCGGCGGCACCACCGACATCGCCGTCCTGTCCATGGGCAGCGTGCTCTATTCGCGCTCGGTGCGCAGCGCCGGCAACGCCTTCGACGAGGCGATCGTCAACTACGTCCGCTTCAAATACAATTTGCTGATCGGCGCCACCAGCGCCGAGGCGATCAAGAAGGAATCGGGCTGCGCCATCGCCAAGGCCAATGGCGAGCGCATGCCGATCCATATCAAGGGACGCGACCTCCATCGCGGCTTCCCGGCGGATATCGCCCTTACGCCGGAAGATATTCCCCAGGCCTTGAACCTTCCGATCCAACAGATCGTCGGCGGCATCCGCCAGGCGCTGGCCGACGTCCCGCCGGAACTCACCGCCGATATCTGCGAATCGGGTATTTACATTACGGGCGGCGGCGCGCTGCTCGACAGGCTCGATGCCCGGTTCACGCAGGAGACGGGCGTGAAATTCAAGATCGCCGAGGACCCGTTGCGGTGCGTCGTGCGCGGAACGGGCAAGGCCTTGGAGCAGCTCGAGACCATGTCTGACTTTCTCGTCAAGCCATGAGCCGGAGGTAGCGGAGGAGGGGGTTTTGCCGCTGCACAAACCCCCGAATTGACATGACGAAGGCCCCGCGACGCGTGTGACCTTCGAGGAAAGACGAAGAAATGCGCGGGGGCCATTCACCGTTTAGGCCGAGGCCTCGCCGATCGTGGCGAGCACCCGGCGAACTGTTGAATTTCGCCCTCATCTTCGTCTGCATCGTTTTCCTCGTCCTGAGCCGCATCGGCCATACCGCGCTCACAGAGGTGAGCGACAGCTTCCTCGATTTGACCGCGCCCGCGCTTCAGGCGACATCGGTGCCGGTCGTCATGGCGCGCCACGGGGTAACGCGGGTGAAGTCTTACGTCGGCTCGTTCAGCGAGATCGATCGCCTCAAGGAAGAAAACGCCAAGCTCAAACAGTGGGAATGGCGCGCCAAGCTCGCCGAGCGCAAGGTAGTGCAGCTCCGCGCGCTTCTCAACGCCGCCGACGAGCCTGCGCTTCATTTCGCCACCGGGAACGTGATCGCCGATGGGCGCGGGCCCTTCCTTCAGAGCGCGCTCATCAATCTCGGGCGCGAGCAGGGGATCCGCATCGGCTACGCCGTGATAAACGGCGATGGGCTGATCGGGCGCACGGTCGACGCGGGGGACCAGTTCGCCCGCATCCTTCTCATCAACGACCGCAGCAGCCGGGTGCCCGTGCTCGCGGGGCAGGCGGGCGTCAGGGGCATCGCTTCGGGCGACAATAGCGCCGAATTGACCCTTGACTTCATTCCCGACGGCGCCGTCCTCCATGAGGGCGACGAAGTGTTCACCTCGGGCAGCGACGGCGTGCTGCCGCGAGGCTTGCGCGTCGGCTTGGTGACGGGGTCTCCCGGCGCCTACAAGGTCAGGACCCATGCCGACTTGGGCGCGCTCGACGCGGTGAGCGTGCTGTTCTTCGATACGCCGGAATTGGTGCGAACCGATCCCCCCGCCGTTCCCCTCGACCGCGCGCTCTCGGCTTCGCCCGCCGATCCCAAGGTCCCGGACACCGTTCCCACCGCGTCGGCCGAACAACCAAACGTGACCGGCGCGATCAAGCAGGCCGAAACCGCGGCGCCACCCGCCGCAAGCGTGGCCCAAACCCAGCAATGAACGCCGGCGTGCCAGCGCTTTCGGTATTTGTCGCGGTGCTCGCCACCACCGTTCCGTGGGGGCTTCCCGCCGATGCGACCTTCGCCCCGCCCTTGATCGTTATGACGATGATCTTTTGCTGGCGCGCGCTTCCCGGTACGGTCTTCCCGTCTTATCTCGCGCTTTTGCTCGGGCTCCTCACCGATATTTTGAGCGGGGGCCCGCTCGGATTCTGGGCCTTGATGGCGCTCATTGCCGCCAACGCCGGCGCCCGCGCGCCGTCGCCCGCCGACGCTCAAGACCGGAACCGGCTCTGGCTCTTTTGGGCGTGCGTCGCCGCAGCGATCGGCGTGCTCGCCTGGCTGCTCGGCTCGCTTTATGTGGTCCGCCTGATCGATGCCTGGCCGATCGCCTTCGGCGCATGCGTTTCGATCCTGCTCTTTCCGGTCGTCTTGCGTGGCGTGGTTTGGATCAAGCGTGGCAGGCTCAGGGCCAGCCTCTATCGAGGCTTGACGTGAGGCCGCGCGACTACGCCCTGAGGCTGCGCAATCGCTTCACGCGCCGCGCGGTCTTGGTCGGCGCGGCTCAGACCGGCCTGTTCGGCCTCCTTCTCTGGCAATTGCGCCGATTGCAGATCCTGGAGGCGCCGGAATATCAGCTCCTCTCCGACGACAATCGCATCAGCGAGCATCTCGTGGCCCCTGCGCGCGGGGCGCTCTACGACCGAGTGGGCCGGACCATCGCCGAGGATCGCGAGAATTTTCGCGTCATGGTCATCCCGGCGCTGTGCCGGGACCTCTCCGCCACGCTCGATGCCATTTCCGAGATCGTCGCGGTCGGCCCCGCCGCCAAAGACCGCGTGATGCGGGCCGCGCGCCGCCAAAGCGGCTACTTCCCCGTTCTTGTCACCGAGGGTCTCGATTGGCGTCAATTCGCGCTCCTCAGCGTTCTTGCGCCGCAGATCGCGGGCATGCGCACCGACCGGGCGACTTATCGCCGCTACGTCCGCGCCCGCAGCATGGCCCATGTCGTCGGCTATGTCGGCTTGGCCGACAAGGAGGAGGTCGGCGCGCACCCGGTGATGCGGGTGCCGGGATTTCGCACCGGCAAGGCCGGGATTGAAAAGGGTCTGGACGCCGAGCTTAGGGGCGAACCCGGCACCATCAGCTATGAGGTCGATGCCCACGGGCGCGTCGTCCGCGAGCTTGGCGCGACGCCGAGCGTGCGCGGCAAGGACCTCGCTCTCACCATCGACCAAGAGCTGCAGGAGATCGCCCACAAGCGCATCCAGGACTTGCGCGTCGCCTCCATCGTCGTGCTCGACGCCGTGACCGGCGGGATCGTGGTCATGGCGTCTTATCCCTCCTTCGATCCCAACGAGGTCTCGTTCAAGGTCGATCTGGCGCAATGGAAGGAGCTCGCGCGGAACATCGATCATCCGCTCGAGAATCGCGCGCTTCGCGGCCAGTATCCCCCGGGCTCGACCTTCAAGGTCGTGACCGCGCTAGCGGGGCTCGAGGCCGGCGTCATCACGCCTGAGGAGCGCATGACCTGCCCCGGCGGTTTTCTCTTCGGCCGTCACTATTTCCGCTGCTGGAAGCGCCACGGCACGGTCGCTCTGCACGAGGCGATCAAGCAGTCCTGCGACGTTTATTTCTACCACACAGTGAATCGCGTCGGCGTCGATCGCCTTGCCGAGATGTCGCGCAAGCTCGGGCTTGGCCAAATCCACGACGTCGGGCTTTCCGGACAGAAGGAAGGCATCATTCCCGACACCAAGTGGAAGCGGAGAAAGCTCGGGCAGCCCTGGTACCCGGGCGAGACCATCAGCTGCGGGATCGGCCAGGGCTATGTCTCGACCACGCCGCTTCAGCTTGCGGTGGCCGCCGCGCGCATCGCCACGGGCAGGGAGGTCCGCCCGCACTTGATAACCCCCGCCACGCCGGAGCCCGAGCCCGCGGCGCTCAACATCGACCCCGTGCATCTCGAGCTCGTGCGCGGCGGCATGGTCGGCGTCGTCAACGAGAAGGGAGGGACCGCGGTGCGCTCGGCGCTGACCCTTCCCAACGTGCAAATGGCGGGAAAGACCGGCACCTCCCAGGTCATCAGCGCCAAGAATCGCGGCTTCCTCAAAGGCTGGTACGGGGAGACCCACGCGCTCTTCATCGCATACGCGCCGACGGTCAGCCCCCGCTACGCCGCGGCTTGCGTCGTCGAGCATGGCGGCGGCGGATCGCGCGCGGCGGCGCCCGTCGTGCGCGATGTCATGACCGAGGTTCTGTTGCGGGATCCCGCGCTCAAGACGGCGTTGCTTGCGAGCAATGAGGCGGCGGCCAGTGCGCCGAAGGAGCGCAAGCGATGAGGGCGCTGTTCGCCGACGGCTTGGAGCGGCCTCACGTCAGGCTGAAGCAGAAGCTGCTCGCGCTCAACTGGCCTTTCCTCGCCCTGCTCACCGCCATCACGCTCATCGGGGTCGCGGCGCTCTATTCCGTGGCGGGCGGTTCGCTCGAACCCTGGGCCAGCCGCCACGTGGTCCGCTACTGCATCGGCCTTGCGCTCCTCTTTATCGTCGCGCTGTCCGATATCCGGATTTGGATGCGCGCGGCCTATCCGCTCTACATCGTCGCGCTTCTGATGCTCGCGGCGGTCATTCTCTTCGGCGTCGAGAGCGGCGGCGCCAAGCGCTGGATCGGGTGGGGCGAGTTCAGCTTCCAGCCGTCGGAGATCATGAAGATCGCGCTCGTGCTGGCGATCGCGCGCTACTATCAGTGGCTGCCGCCGAGCCAGGTGTCATGGCCCTATGCCGTGCTGCCGCCGCTCGCCATGGTCGGCCTCCCCGTCATCCTTGCCTTGGACCAGCCCGATCTCGGCACGGCCGCGCTGTTCGGGATCGTCGGCGGCGGATTGCTGTTTCTCGCCGGCGTGAGCTGGCTCTATTTCATCGCAGCCATCGTCGGCGTCATCGTCGTGCTGCCCCATGTCTGGGCGAGCCTCCACGACTACCAGCAGGAACGGATTCTCACCTTCATCGACCCTGAACGCGATCCCTCCGGCTCCGGCTATCACATTCTCCAATCGAAGATCGCGATCGGCTCCGGCGGCTTCGCCGGCAAGGGGTTCATGCAGGGCACGCAAGCCCAGCTCAACTTCCTGCCCGAGAAGCACACCGACTTCATCTTCACGATGTTCTCCGAGGAAATGGGCTTCATCGGCGCGGCCGTGCTGCTCGCGCTCTACCTTCTCGTGCTCCTGTTCATTACCTATATGGCGCTCAGATGCCGCAGCACCATCCCGCGGCTGGTCGCGGGCGGTATTGGGCTCTGCCTGTTCGCCTATGTGTTCATCAACGTGGCGATGGTGACGGGACTGATGCCCGTGGTCGGCGTTCCGCTCCCGCTCGTCTCCTATGGCGGCACGTCGATGCTGACGATGATGGCGGGCTTGGGCTTCGTGCTCAACGCGCATATCAACCGGGAGACGCGCATCAGGCGCGAGGAAATCGGCCCCTTCTGGTGAGTTTGCGCGGGGCGCGCGAGCGGCACCTGGACAGAGCAAGCGGGGGAGTGCTAAGGGGAGCACCGCTTGTCGGGATCAGCCGGTTGGCCGCAAGCTGCGCCATGGCGAAGCAAAGGCGGAAAAAATCGGGCGCATAGCTCAGGTGGTAGAGCAGCTGACTCTTAATCAGCGGGTCGTAGGTTCGAGTCCTACTGCGCCCACCAGTAAATCAAGCACTGAAGCCCTAAGACCCAAGCCTTCTCCTCCGTAGGTAACCCTTGAGGTAACATCAGACAGGAGGCGATTGATGAAGGCGCGAAGCCGCTCGGGCGGAGGGGGTGACGGTGGTGATGGCGAACTGGTCTAGCGAATCCACCCCAGGTCACGCGCCTTTTCGTTGGCAATCCTCCAAGCTTTGCCAATGAACTCCGCCTGGCTTATTGGCGAACGCCGATCGACCTCCATCGGATACTCTTTGCAATAAAGCTGATTTGCTAATTTGCACCACTTCACGGCATAACTCGTTCCCGGCAAGGTGACTAAGAGGTCGTCTCTTTCCACCTCTATGCGGAGGGGGTCATCGGAGATCAGACGTTGTAGTTCTCGCGTGCGGTGGTAGTGCCACTGAGCCGCATCAAAAAGCTCAACGAGCATTTTGAGCCTTTCCGGCAACGGTTCCTGCGGGCACTCTAATTCTGGAAAGGCACCCATGGTCCGAACACGATGTGCATCGGGCGACGGCATCGCGGGCGACGGCATCTAAAGCCCTCCATTCGCCAGAGTAAAACGCGGACCGAAAATGCTGGAGTAATACGCAGCACGCCCTTTGGCCAAGCCACGCCGGGCCAGACAGAAACAATTGGGCTTAATCCCCGTTACAGCCAGTGCAACGCTTCTACAGCACCTTTGTTCCCGCAGGTTGACGGGTTTGGGGCTCATCATTAAAGGGTGACGCTTCATAGTTAATAAAGGGTAAGTCGTGGAGGCTCGTGCCAAGATGCATTGGGACGCTCATCAGCAGCAGAAGTGCTGCTCCTCCAAAACGACCGCAGGCCGTTGCATGTAGCTCAGTGGCCACCTGAGCACGTTGGTACGATAAGCGATGGGCGCTCGCTTCGGAGGGTGCCCTTAATTTTTCGTTAGAACGTTGCGATCAAACTTTATCAATGCGTAATCTTCGGTGGCTGGCTATCGTTGTCACTGTTGCTATGACGACAGTGTTAGTGGGCTGCGGAGGGGTTAGCTATCGAACTGCCGGTGGTGCGGCCGTGGGTGGCGCTGCGGGGGTAGTGGGCGGCGCTTTTGTTGGCGGTCCGGTTGAGCCGTGGTTGGAGGCGCTGCTGGCGCTGCAACCGGAGCTGCTCTCGCGGCCCCCAGGGAACAATACCCTCCCCCCAGGGACGAATACCTTCGCTAGGAACTATTGCCCACGACGAGGCTACGGCCAATCAGTTGGCTTCCTCGCATCTCCATGGGACTTACCCTCGCCCAGCTTTCAGCGCGGCTGCGCTGTCGGCGTGCAGTGGGCCGTTGCACTCGGTGAAGCCATGGCGATTGG
>DASTKZ010000124.1:0-40273 GCA_035715445.1 Methyloceanibacter sp. | reverse complement strand
GCCGAGGCGCTTCGGCGGCAAGGCGCGGGCGCGGCGCTGGTCAAGGGCGGTCACGGCGAAGGCGAGAAGGCCGTCGATATCCTGATCGATGCGACCGGGGAGCTTCGCCTCGAGGCGCCGCGCGTGAAGACAACCAACACCCATGGCACGGGCTGCACTTTGTCGTCGGCCATCGCCGCCGAACTTGCCAAAGGGGCCTCGCTCCGCGAGGCCGTCGTCGCCGCGAAGGCTTATGTCACGGCGGCGCTCCAAGCGGCGGATAAGCTTCGCATCGGCAAGGGCAGGGGCCCCGTGCATCACTTCCACTCGCTCTGGCCGCGCCCGTCGAGGCGATGAGAGACGCGCTTACGCCTCAGCGACGATCTTGAAGCGCTGTTCGCCGAGGCCCGAGACAGTCGCGTTGATCTCATCGCCGGGTTTCAGGAACACGCGCGGATTCCGCGCCATGCCGACGCCCGGCGGCGTGCCCGTGGTGATGACGTCGCCCGGCATCAGCGTCATGTAGGTGCTGATATAGCTCACGAGCGCGGCGACGCCGAAAACCATCGTCGCGGTCGATCCGGTTTGCATGCGGGCGCCGTTGAGATCGAGCGCGAGATTGAGCGCCTGCGGGTCGGGGATTTCGTCTTTCGTCACGAGCCAAGGTCCGAGCGGTCCGAACGTGTCGTAGCTTTTGGCCTTGATCCATTCGCCGGGGCCGCCCTTTTGCAGGCTGCGTTCGGAGATGTCGTTGCAAATCGCATAACCTGCGACGTAGTCGAGCGCTTGCGCTTCCCGCACGTGCTTGGCGCGCTCACCGATGATGACGCCGAGCTCGACTTCGAAATCCATGCGCTGAAAGTTTTGCGGCGCCGTGACCGGATCGTTGGGACCCGAGACGCAACTGCTTGCTTTGGCGAACACGATCGGGACTTCGGGGATCGGCATGCCGGTCTCCTCGGCATGGTCGCGATAGTTCAGGCCGATGCCGAGGAATTTTGGCACGACGCCGACGGGAGCGCCGATGCGCGGGGAGCCCTGAGCCAAAGGCAGCGCAGCGAGATCGAGCGCCTTGATCCGGCCGAGGCTCTCGCGTCCGAGCGCGTCGCCGGCGATGTCCGCGACCACGCCCGAGAGGTCGCGGATCGCGCCGTTCCGATCGAGAATTCCGGGTTTTTCCTGTCCAACCGCGCCGTAGCGAAGAAGCTTCATGCATCGCCCCCAATCATTTTCGCATGTTGCACAGGCCACCGCTGGGCGGCAACGGCCTAGCGGCGTCGTGGCGCGAACAATATCTTGAGGAACGTCAGAGCCTTGGCGGCCGCTTGCGATGGCCTCCCGGCTGCCAAATCGAATCACCGATTCCGCTCTCGGGAAGGCGGGAAAAGGCACGTTGCTCAACTGCAACAAGGTCCCGCAAAGTTTGGCGTGAATTCGGCGATTTCGACCGTCGCGAGCGCGTTTCGCGCGCGGCGTCCGGCCTCCTTACAACGCCCGAGAGTTCCATCAAGACGTTGAATCTGATGGTTAAAAAACCAAGCCTGGGCATTTGTGCCACAGTGCTCGGTGTTTTGCGGGCGAGGGCTTGCCGCGCGATTGAAGCTTCCCGCGGCGCTGGGCTAGCCTTTGGGCACAAATCGAGACGGGGGACGGGGCTGGGGGGCCAAGTCACTACCGGACGAAGAGGGGACCTGACGCAACTCCGCTAACGAAGGCTCAGGAATACGAATGGGGGGGCGAGCCGAAGCCCGCTGTCAAAGGCCACGCCTTTAGAGCTCGGCTCGTTTCGCAGGGAAGACCGGCCCGGCATTGCCCGGGCCGGTTCTTTTTTTCTCAAACGTCACAAGGCTGAAACAAACGCACCGTAACTCGCCGTCATCGTGATGCGGGCGGGGACCGAAGACGACGTGCGGCATGAACCGGGTGTGAAGCGCTACCGCGCGATTTTCGTCTCGGATCTGCATTTGGGCACGAAGGCGTGCCAGGCCGAAGCCTTCATCGACTTCCTGCGCTGCCACGATGCCCCCCGTATCTACCTGATCGGCGACATCGTCGATTTCTGGCGCATCAGGCGCGGCATCTACTGGCCGCAATCTCACAACGACGTGCTGCAAAAGCTTCTGCGCAAGGTGCGCAAAGGAACCGACCTCGTCTACATCCCCGGCAATCACGATGAGGCGATGCGCGACTATTGCGGCTTGCGCTTCGGCGGTGTCGCCATCGAACGGCACGCCATCCATCTGGCCGCCGACGGACGCCGCTATCTCGTCATTCACGGCGACGAGTTCGATGTCGTCGTGCGCTACGCGAAATGGCTCGCTCTGTTCGGCGATTGGAGCTACGCGGTCGCGCTTTGGGCCAACACCCACTTCAACGCCGTGCGCCGGCTTCTCGGCCTGCCGTACTGGTCGCTCTCGGCCTATCTCAAGCAAAGGGTCAAGCGCGCGGTGAACTATATCGGCGAGTTCGAAGCGGCGCTCGCGCAGGAAGCGCGCCGGTATGGCGCGCAAGGCGTGATCTGCGGCCATATTCACCACGCGGCGATGCGCGTGGTCGGCGACATTGCCTATGTGAATACCGGCGATTGGGTCGAGAGCCGCACGGCTGTCGCCGAGACCAAAGACGGGGTGCTGGAGATCATCCATTGGGGCCATAGCGAAGACAGGCCGGAGCTCCAGTCCCTGGCCGGTGAGCTCGAGGCCGCCGCATGATGCGGGTGCTGGTCGCAACCGATGCCTGGCGTCCTCAAGTGAACGGCGTGGTCAGGACCTATGAGCGGCTCGCGGCGGAAGCGCCCGCTCTCGGCTTCGACTTGAGTTTTCTCGCGCCGCCGCATTTCCGCACGCTTCCGTGTCCGACCTATCCCGAGATCAGGCTCGCGCTGGCCGGCCCGCGCGCGATCGCCCGCCATGTCGAGGCGGTGCGCCCCGACTTTATCCATATCGCCACGGAGGGACCGATCGGCTTCATGACGCGCCGCTATTGCCGCAAGACGAAGTGGCCCTTCACCACGAGCTATCACACGCGCTTTCCCGAATATGTCTCGGCCCGTCTGCCGGTGCCCGAGAGCTGGTGCTACGCGTTGCAGCGGCGGTTTCACAACGGGGCGGCCGGGACCTTCGTCGCAACGCCCTCGCTCGCGGCCGATCTTGAGTCGCGCGGCTTTGCGCGGCTGATGCCGTGGTCGCGCGGCGTCGATACCGAATTGTTCAAGCCGAGGAAGGTCAGGCTGTTCGGACCTGCGCCGGTCTTCCTCTATGTCGGCCGCATCGCGGTGGAGAAGAACGTAGGCGCGTTTCTCGCCCTCGATCTGCCGGGCCGCAAGGTGGTGGTGGGAGAGGGACCTCAGGCGGAGGATCTCAAGCGCCTCTACCCGGATGCGCTATTCACCGGCCCGCTTGAAGGCGAGGCGCTTGCCGACGCTTACGCTTCGGCTGATGCGTTCGTTTTTCCGAGTGTGACCGACACGTTCGGTCTCGTGCTGCTCGAAGCGCTGGCCGCCGGTCTTCCCGTCGCCGCCTATCCGGCGACCGGTCCTCTTGACGTTCTCACCGACGCGCGGGCGGCCGTTCTCGGCACCGACTTGCGCGAGGCGGCGCTCAAGGCGCTCGACCTCGACCGCGCGGCGGCGCGTGCGCATGCGCTTCGCTTCAGTTGGGAACATTCGGCGCGGCAGTTCTTCGAGAATGTGCTGACCGCCCACCATTTGGGCTTGCCCGCGCGGCTAAAACGTCGCTGGAGACGGCGCAAAAAGGACAAGGGCCCGCGCAAAAGGGAAACGGCCCGGTTGGGGGGAACCAGGCCGTTTTACTCTCATGCGTCAGTTTGGGGGACGCTTTGGGGGAACTCGCGTCTTCCCAGAGATGGTTCGCGGTCCGGTGCCTTTCAAGAGGATGGTGAAGAATTTTTAGTAAATCCCATAACTACTTGATATTCAAAGATTAAAAGTAATCCCTATGGCGGCGTATTGAGTGCCGCGAGACTACCGCAACGGGGTTGTGCAGCCCCCGCCGGCTTGGGGCATAAGGGTCCTCGCCAGAACGCGGGGGGCCCTTCGCACGCCATGGGAAACGCAGAGCAGCCGGCCGCGTCCGGCTTCACGTTCGCCCGGCGTCTCGGCCTCCTCTACGCCGCCTTGTTCTTCGTCGTCGGCTGCTATCTGCCCTTCTTGCCGGTTTGGTTCGATTGGCGCGCGCTCGATGCCGGCGAGATCGCGGTGCTTCTCGCCGCCCCGCTCTTCACGCGCATCGTCTTCACGCCCCTGATCGGCTTCGCCGCCGATCTCGCCGGCAGCCGGCGCAACATCGTCATCGCACTCGCGTGGGGCTCGCTCTTGTCGTTCCTCTTGCTCTGGGCAGCGAGCGGGTTCTGGCAGATGCTTGCCGCGAGCATCCTTCTCGCCATCAACTGGACGACGATCATGCCGCTGATCGAGACCGTAGCGGCGCGCGGAATCCGAACCGGGACGCTCCACTACGGACGCGTGCGGCTGTGGGGCTCGCTCAGCTTCATCGCGGCAAATCTCGGTTCGGGAATTATCATCGGCCTGATCGGCGCCAAGATCGTGATGCCGCTCCTTGTCACCGGCACGATGCTGCTCGTCCTTGGCGCGCATCTTCTGCCGCGCGACCTTGACGGGAAGGGGCGGGGCCCCGCGCCGCTCAGCCGCCTCAAATTCGCTGACGCATTCCGGCTCGTTCACGCGCCGGTCTTTCTCTTGTTTCTTCTCGCCGCGAGCCTGATCCAGGCGAGTCACGCCCTCTATTACAGCTTCGGCACGCTGCATTGGCGCGCCGAGGGTATTCCCGACGGCGTGATCGGGCTGCTGTGGTCGATCGGCGTGATCGCCGAGGTGGCACTGTTCGCGGCTTCGGCCCGGGTCATCGCCGCGGTCGGCACGGCGCGGCTTCTCATGCTTGCCGGCCTCGCGGCGGCGTTGCGCTGGGGCGTCATGGCTCTCGACCCGCCGCTCCTGTTGCTCGGCCCGCTACAGACGCTGCATGCGATGAGCTTCGGCGCGGCCCACGTCGCCGCCATCCATTTCCTCACGCAGGTCGTCCCCGAGGAGCGGGCCGCAACCGCGCAAGGCCTCTACGCCGCTGCCGTCGCCGGGATCGCGCTCGGCTCTGCGACGCTTGCCTCGGGACCGCTCTACGCGAGCTTCGGCGGCGCGGCCTACGGCGCAATGGCGCTGCTCGCGCTCACCGGAGCGGCCGGCGCCTATCGCCTGACGCAACTCTGGCAGGAACGGCCGGTGGACGCGGCCGCGATCGAAACCGCTCAAACGCAGGAAATGTGGCCTCAGGATTTCGCTACCCCGCCCATTGATCCGGCTCAAGACGAGGCTGCTGGTCAGCCCCAAAGCTCGGCGGAGGGAGGGAGGACCGAGCCTCCCTCGTAAGTCAGCCCAGGAACCCGGTCGCGCGCGAGCAGGAGCGGGCCGTCGAGATCGACGAAATCCGCGCCTTGCGCCAAGAGAAGGGCAGGGGCCATGGCGAGCGACGTCCCGACCATGCTGCCCACCATGACTTTGAGCCCGAGCGCGCGGGCGCGTGCTTTCACCGCGAGCGCCTCGGTTAGCCCGCCAGCCTTGTCGAGCTTGATGTTCACCGCGTCGTAACGCGCGGCGACCGGCTCGAGCGAGGCGCGGTCGTGCACCGACTCGTCGGCGCAAATCGGAACGGGGTGGTCGATGTGCTGCAAGATTTGGTCTTGGGAAGCCGGCAGCGGCTGCTCGATCAGTTCGACGCGGGCCTTGGCTGCGGCCTCGAACAGATGCTTCAGCGTCTCAGGCCGCCAGGCCTCGTTCGCATCGGCGATCAGCCGCGCAGCTGGCACGGCCTCGCGCACGGCGGCGAGGCGCATCGCATCGCCGTCGCCCCCGAGCTTGAGCTTGAGCAGAGGATAGGCGCCAACTTCGCGCGCCCTCGCCGCCATCGCTTCGGGCGTTCCAAGCGAAACCGTAAGAGCCGTGAGCACGGGCGCGAGCGCGTCGAGCCCCGCCAGATCGGAAGCGCGCGTTCGCGCCCGCTTCGCCTCGAAATCCCACAAGGCGCAATCGAGCGCATTGCGCGCGGCCCCGGGCGGCAGCGTTTCGAGAAGCCCGGCCCGGCTCAAGCCGTCTGCCACGCGCTGCGCGCAAGCCTCGATTGCCGCGACCACGCCCTCGACGCTTTCGCCGTAACGCGCGTAAGGCACGCATTCGCCGCTGCCGCTATGGACGCCGTCGCTGATTGTGGCGACGACCACCGCCGCTTCGTGCTTGACCCCGCGGGAAATGATAAAGCCGCCGCTGATCGGCCAGCGTTCGACCGCGACCGCGAGGTCAAGACCGCTTCCGCGCGGCCGAACCCCGCCAAGCCCACGCCCTCCTCCCGCCATAACGCCTTTCTTTCTTCCGGATTTTCGTTCAGAAACAGAGGCCTTCCGCCGGCCCCGGTCAACAGCTTCAGGCTAAGCCTTTAGATGCTCAAGCGCGACCATCAGCTTGTCCTGCCGACCCAAGCCCGGGCGCCAGGCTTCCGCGTCGAGCTCAAAGGCACGACGTTCCGGCTGGTGGCGACGGGCGCCTGGACGGTTGCCGAGGCGGCGAAGCTCGACACCGCGCTGAAGCGCCTGCGCGTGCCGATCCCGCCCACGCCGGATTTCACCGGCGAAATGGACATCGCCGGCATCGCCGAGATCGATACCGCGGGCGCCATGCTTCTGCAGCGGACGGCGGCCGCCTGGGAGAAGAGCGGCCTCCGCACGCGCTACGCCGGAGCGACCGAAGGTTTCCGCATCCTGATCGAAGAAGTGCGCCGCCGCGGCGGGGCCGATCGCCCGGAGATCGAGCGGCGCAAGCCGATGCAATTCCTGACCGACGACATGACCAAGGCGCTGACCGGCGTGTGGCGCGACGCCGTCCAGCTCACCGCCTTTCTCGGCGAGGTCACGGCCGCGCTCGGGCGCATGATCGGCCAGCCCTGGCGCTTCCGTCCCGTATCCTTCATCCACCACCTCGACCATGTCGGTTTTCGCGCCGTGCCGATCATCGCGCTGATCTGCTTCCTGATCGGCGCCGTGGTGATGCAGCAGGGCGTGGTTCAGCTGAAGCCGTTCGGGGCCGAGCCCTTCGCCGTCAACATGGTCGCGATCCTCGCCTTGCGCGAGGTCGGCATTCTCCTGACCGCCATCATGGTCGCCGGCCGCTCGGGCTCGGCCTTCACCGCCGAGATCGGCTCGATGAAGATGCGCGAGGAGATCGATGCCATGCGCACGCTCGGCATCGACCCGATGGACACCCTCGTGCTGCCGCGCATCCTCGCGCTTGTGGTGGCGCTTCCGCTCCTCACCTTCATCGGCGATCTGATGGGCCTTGCCGGCGGCGGCCTGATGGCTTTCGCGGTTCTCGGGCTCGACGTTCCGACCTATCTCGACAAGCTGCGCGACGTGGTGGACTTCCAGCATTTCATGGCCGGCATGATCAAGGCGCCGTTCGCCGCAATCATCATCGGCCTCGTCGGCTGCCTCGAAGGCCTCAAAGTGGAAGGAAGCGCCGAATCCCTCGGCACGCACGTGACCAGCGCCGTGGTCAAGGCGATCTTCCTGGTGATAATTCTTGACGCCGTGTTCGCCATGTTTCTGTCGGGGATCGGGGTGTGATCGTCGAGAACGGACGCGAGGTTGTGATCCGCGTGCGCGGGCTCGCCAAGAGCTTCGGCAGCCATCAGATTTGGGACGGGCTCAATCTCGACGTCTTTCGCGGCGAGATCCTCGCCATCGTCGGCGGCTCGGGCCAGGGCAAGTCGGTGCTGATGCGGGTGATTACCGGGCTGGTGAAGCCCGATGCCGGCGACGTTGGGCTGTTCGGGCAGAACACCAAGACACTCTCGCCGCAAGACCGCCTCGACATCGAGCGGCGCTGGGGCATTCTGTTCCAGGACGGCGCGCTGTTCTCCTCGCTAACCGTGCTGCAAAACATTCAAGTGCCGATGCGCGAGCATCTCGAACTCCCGCAGGCAATGATGGACGATCTCGCCTTCCTCAAGCTCGCCATGGTCGGACTTCCGCCCAACGCCGCCTACAAGTTCCCGTCCGAGCTGTCCGGCGGCATGCGCAAGCGCGCAGGGCTTGCCCGCGCGCTCGCGCTCGATCCGGAGATCGTGTTTCTCGACGAGCCGACGGCGGGCCTCGATCCGATCGGCGC
Source organism: Methyloceanibacter sp. (assembly GCA_035715445.1). Taxonomy (GTDB): domain Bacteria; phylum Pseudomonadota; class Alphaproteobacteria; order Rhizobiales; family Methyloligellaceae; genus Methyloceanibacter. Next base: position 32,106 of record DASTKZ010000124.1, on the reverse strand, counting down.
CACGGATTTCGATCACCTGATCCGCAAGCTGCAGCAGACGCTCGGGCTCACGGTCTATATGGTGACCCACGATCTCGATACGATCTTCACCGTGTGCGACAGGGTGGCCGTGCTTGCCGACAAGAAGATCGTGCGGACGGGCTCGCCCACCGAGTTGCAGCACCGTCCGAACCACCCCTGGATCGAGCAATATTTCTGTGGCGAGCGGGCGCGCGCCGCCTCTCCGGGCGAGCGGCCGCGAATTCCGGCCTGATGAGCGTCACGCGTCCTAAGGAACCGGTTTGATGGAAACCAAAGCCAATTACCTGATGATCGGGGGCTTCGTGCTCGGCGTGCTCGCGCTCGCCTTCGTCTTCGTGTTCTGGATGAGCAATTTCGGCGGCGGCGGCCAGCGCTACATGATCGTGTTCGAAAGCTCGGTAGCGGGGCTGACCACGGGATCGAGCGTCGGCTTCAACGGCATCAGGGTGGGCGAGGTGCACTCCTTCGCGCTCGATCCGGAGGATGGGCGCAAAGTGCAGGTCCTTGTCGACGTGCGCGACGACACGCCGGTGCGCGAGAATTCCCACGCAAGCATCCAGTCGATGGGGCTTACAGGCGGGAGCGGAATCCAGATCACGCCGGGGAGTCCCGATTCGCCGCTTCTCGTCGCGACGGCCGAGAACCCCGTTCCGGTGATCCGGGCCGATCCCGGCTCCGGCCAGGGCGTGTTCGAGGCGGGTTCCGCCGCGCTCAACAACGCCAACGTCTTCATTTCCAAGCTGAACGCGCTCCTCGACGAGAATGAAAAGGCGATCAACACGACGATGACCAATGTGGAGCAGTTCACCACCATGCTAAACGCGAAAAAGGAGGATATTGGCCAAACCATTACCGACGTCCAGCAAGGCGCTCAGGCCTTCAAGTCATTGTCCACCAAGCTCGAAGTTTCGCTTGGGGATAACGTGGACGGATTGACCCGCCAGGCCCGAGAAAGTCTTCAGGAATTCGGGAATTTCATGCGCGAGGGACGCCGCGCGGCAGTAACGCTGAACCGGATTCTGGAAAAGCTCGAGGCCGATCCGAGGGGTTTTTTGCTTGGTGGAAGCCAGGTCCCGGAATACACTCCGAAAGGAAGATAACGAGCCCTGCGCGGGCCATGGGGGTGTCTCCTAAACCGGGGGGCGATCGGTCATGTCACGATCAGCGCCAACGCTGGCTGCGGGCGTGCTTTGCCTGGGGCTTGTGGGATGCGCCTTGGCGGGAGGTGGAAGGCCGCCATCCACCTATGACCTCGTCGCGCCGCGCTCCTTCGCTTCCGCTCCGCGTCCCGCTCCCTGGCAACTCGTCGTCTACGAGCCGACCACTGTTCACGCGCTTGAGACCAACCGCCTGATGGTGCGGCCGCGGGCCGATCAAGTCTCTTATTACAAGGATGTCGCCTGGAGCGATCGCCTGCCGCGCCTGGTGCAGGCGCGCATCATCGAGACGTTCCAGAATTCCGGAGCGGTGAAGGCCGTCAGCGCCTCGACCGGTCAATATGCTCTTGTCACCGATCTCCGCGCTTTCCAGATCGACGTGACGAGCGGCAAGGCCTATGCCGAGATCGAGATCTTCGCCAAGCTGGTGAACGCCGGCTCGGGCAAGGTGATCGCGACCAAGGGCTTCAGCGCGCGGGTGCCGGCGGCGAGCGATTCGCCGGCCGATGCCATCGCCGCGCTGAACCAGGCCTTCACCGAGGTGTTGCAAGACACCACGACCTGGGTCGCCTCCCGCCGCGTTTAGCGCTCACTTCTCTTCCGCTTTCCAACCTTCGATTCTTCTATGGAAGAAGCGCTTGCGCGCCTTTACGCCCTAATGAGTGGGTTGCCGGAAACGCCGGGCGCCCTTTCCGACTACGGCGCAGGAAACCGGATATTCGTCGAGCGCATTGGTGCCCTAACCGCAGGGGCAATGATCTCTAGCGCTCCCAGCGGGTACGGCCTCGTGAACGGATCAAGTGACCACAGCTTATGCTCAAGCATCTTTCCTCCTTGAGGGGAGGCGGGGGGCTCGCTTCGAGTCTAAGGTCTGAGGCGCTCGCGCCTAACGCAGCCGTCCGCTCGCATGCGCAAGCAGGAGATAGACGCGTCCCGACTCCGAGGTCAGATAGTTCTGCAACATGCTTCCCGCGGGATCGCGCGTCTCGGCCTCGCCGAGCAGGCGTTCGAAATCGGCGATGTAGCGATCGACGGTGACGCGGAACTCGTTCTCCTGGGCGTAGCGGCGAGAGATTTCATCGAACGTGGCCTGGCCGTCGGGATTGTAGATGTGGCGTCCGAGTACGCCGCGCTCTCCGGACCTGAAGCGCTGCCAGATCTCCGTCGCCGTGCGGTAGTCGACGGCGCGCGCAATCTCATCGAGACGGAGTTGGCCGCCTCCTTGCGCTGGCGCCGCCGCGGGGGCGAGGCCCTGACCGGGCGACCACGGCGCACCCTGTTGCGCCGCTTGGCGCGGGGCGTAAGAGGCGCCGGCCAGTTGCTGGGCAAGGCCGCCCGCCACTTTTCCAATATCTCCGCCTTCGGGCTGCGCCATCTGCCGTCCGCGCGCATCGAATTGCGGGAACGGTTGGCCTGCGCCGAACTGGCCTTGAGCCGGGCTTGGCGCTTGTGCCGGCCGGTAGGGCTCGGGCGCGGGCGCCGGGGGTAAGGGGCGGTTCAAGACCGGCGTGATCGCCTCGATCTCGCGCAGCTGCTCGCTCAGCGCCTTGCGAATTGCGGCCGTCGCTTGCGCGGTATGCTCGGGCAACGCCTCCATGCGCCGCGCCATCTCCTGACGCAGGCTTTCGAGATCGCTCGCGGTCTGCTGCGCCGCCTCGCGCATGCCGCGCGAGGTGTTGTCGAACTGGCCGCGCATCTGCTCGAGCTGGCGGCCGATCTGGGTGATGACGGTCTCGAAGCTGCCTTTGAGGTCGTTGACCGCGCGCGCGGTGTGCGCCTGTGCCTCTTCGCGCAGCCGCTCGATCTGGGCAAGCGCGGCTTGCGCCTGGCCCGAGGTGTCGCGGGCGAGCGCCGTGCCGACCTGCTTGGCGCGCGCTTCCGCCTGGCTCATGGCGTTCTCCACCATGCCGGCGTAGGAGCGCATCATGTTGTCGAGGTCTTGCGCCTTGGTGTTGACCGTATGCAGGAGCGAGATGATCGACTGGTGCCGGCCTTCGAGGATCGAATCGATCTTCGTGTTCGAGGAATCGAGCGCCTTGGCGGCGGTAAGGATCGCCTGTCCCTGATTCTCGAAGCGCTGGGTGAGCCCGTGGATCTGCTCGAGCAGCCCGCGCGACACTTCCCGCAGCGTTTGCGTCTGGCTGGTCAGGACCGCCACCGCCTCGCGCGACTGCGCGCCGACCTGATTGGCGGTCTGCTGGATGATGGCCGAGTTGTTGGCGAGCACCTGATTGAGTTGCGCCGTCTGCTTGCCGAAGGTCTCTGCGGTGGCGCGCGCGTGCTCGCCGAGCATCCGGTCGGTCTCGGCGGTGCGCTGGTTGAAGGTGGAATCGATCGCTTGCAGTCGCTCGGCAAGCGCCACGATCACGGCTTGCGCCCGCTCGGTCATGGTCCTGTCGAGCGTCGCGGTCTGCTGGCCGATGGCGTTCTCGAGCGCCTTCACCCGCTGGAACAGCGAGTTGGTGAAGGTCTCGGCCCGCTCGGCCAGCGTCCTGTCGAGCGCGATGGCGCCGTGATTGATCGCGGTCAGGAACTGGCCCGTGCGATCGTGCAATTGCCGGTCCATGAGCGCCGCTTTCTCGTCGATCATGGCGTTGAAGTACCCGGTGCGGTCTTTCAGCGCTTTGTCGAGCGCACCCGCGCCCTCGCCGATCGCCACGGTCAGCGCCTCGGTGCGCTGCTTCAGCGTGTTGTCGAACAGCACGGCGCCTTGCGCCACGAGGTTGGTGAAGGCCTCGGTGCGCTCCTTCATCGAGTGGTCGAGGGTGCCTGCGCCCTCGGCGATCGTCACCCTGAACGCCTCGGTGCGATCCTTCATCGACTGGTCGAGGGTGCCTGCGCCCTCGGCAATCGCCATCGTCAAGGCGTCGGTACGCTGCTTCAGCGTGTTGTCGAACAGGACGGCGCCTTGCGACAGGAGGCCGGTGAAGGCGTCGGTGCGATCCTTCAGCGTCTTGTCGAGGAGCAGCGCGCCCTGGGCGACGGAATTTTCCAGTCCCTCGATGCGGGCCGCGAGCGAGGCTTGCAACCTCTCGCTGGTCTTGTCCAGCGCGGTCGTGCGCTGCGCGATCGCGCCTTCGAGCGCGACAAGGTTGTGCGATGCGCCTTCGATGACCTCGGTGAGACGCCCTTGCTCCTTGCTCAAGCGCTCGATCAGGGCGGGCACGGCGTCGGCGACGCGCGCCTGCGCCTTGTGCACCTGCTCGGCCGCCTCGCTCGAACGCGAGACGAGAAGCTCGGTCAGTTGCACGCCGCGCTCGGCAAGTTTCTTGTCGATCGAAGCCGACGCCGCGGTGATGTCGCGCGCAATCTGCGCGCCGACGCCCTTCAGCGCTTCGCTGACGCGCTCGCTGTTATTGGCGAGCGCCTGACGTTCGGTGACGAGCTCGCTGATGAGGCTTCTGACGCGGTGCTCGTTCTCGCCATAGGACCGTTCGAGCGCGGCAACCTCGCTATGCACCATGGCTTCGAGTTCGCTCGCCCGGCCGATGGCGCGCGAAATGGCGTCGTTCATCGCGGCGACTTGTCGTCGGATGGTCTGGCCCACGGACGCGACGGATTGCTCGGCGAGCCGGTCGGGTTCGGCGAGGCGCACGGCGACCTCGGTCATGGCCGAGGCCATGAGGCGGAGTTCCTGGGCGCGCCAGACGAGAAGGGCGAGGAACCAGAAGATGACGATGGGGACGATGAGCGCGAGCGAGGCGGTGAGCGCCGAGGTGCTGCCGAGCAGGCCCGAGAGTCCGCCCGCGGAGACCTGGTTTGAGATCAGCCCAAAGGCGAAAAAGCCGCCGATCAGGAACCAGGCGATCGATGCGCCGAGCGCGACCAGGAAGGGCGTGCGCGACGGCCGCTGCTGGAGAGCGAAGATGAGGCCGCCGATCGAAGGAAAATCGTCGTTGGCGGGGGCGGAAAGCCGGCGTTGCGGCGGCGGCCCTGCGGGGCGCCGCGTGCGAACGAATTGCCGCGGCGGTGCCGCGGACGCGCTCGCGCTCGGGGCTTGAGGCTCGGTGAATTCCAAAGGCGGCTTCGGAGCCGATTCTTGCGGCGCCTTTGCCGGCTCTTCGCGTTTTGCCTCGCTGCCGCCTTCGCGCTTGCGCTGCTCGGCCTTGAGCCGCTCCGCGAGAGAGGTCCGTTTCGGGAGATCGGGGGTTCGCTCGCCCGAGGAAGCGCTGCCCGGCTTTTCGTCGCGCGACCGGGTCATTGCTTCGAGCGGGTTATGCGATGTGTCTTTGGTCCCCGTTGCCGCCGTTCCCGGCGGCGACTTCGCTTGCTCTTGCGCCATAACGCGTTCCTCGCAACCGACGAAACCTCATGAGAGAATTGCGCGCCTTGCTACGCGAGACCCGCCAGCTGCGGCGAAGGCGCCAGAGCCGAACTGCCCGTATTCCGGAAGATTATACCAACCGGAAGGGCACCCGACGCATCTCCCCCTCTGTTGTAATCGTTAACGAATTTTTAGGGTTAAAAAAAGTTTAATCGGCGTCTATGGTTGATGCCTCATAAGCCGCTCATATTGCAAGCGGATTCAATGCCGTTAGCCAGCGCCACCGAGGCCCCGATGGGGCCGTGGTTGCAGTAAGGTAACAGGTTCCCTCCGCTTTTTGACGGTCTGGGACCCAAGCGTCGCAAAAGTTCTCGCCAAGATCAAGCCGCGCAAGGCAAGTGAACCGTCGGCCTGTCGCAGACAAGGGCCGCTCTCAACTGAGACTGCCACGCCTCGCGCGATTGAATCGGAGGCGCCGAATACGCAAATCTATGGTGACGACGGCTTGAAAGACCGCGCCGAACTGCCGCCGCGAAGGCGCTGGAGTCTGAGATTCAATTGCCCTATAGAGCACGGGCCGCGAGCGGGGGACCCTCCTCGCGCCTCCGCCTTTCGGGCGCGCGTCAAACGCGGCCCGATCCCCGAGATCGGAAGAGATTGAAGTCCGCCAACGTGATGGCCAGGATTACTTTTATTCAGAACGATGGAACCGAGCGCGTGGTCGAGGCAGAACCGGGCATGACCGTGATGGAAGCGGCGGTGAAGAATAGCGTCGCCGGCATCGCCGCCGAATGTGGGGGCGCCTGCGCCTGCGCGACTTGCCACGTCTATGTCGACGAGGCTTGGCGCGAGAAGACAGGCACGCCGGAACAGATGGAGGAAGACATGCTCGACTTCGCCTTCGATGTGAGGCCGGCGAGCAGGCTCTCCTGTCAGATCAAGGTCACCGATGCGCTCGACGGTCTCGTCGTGCGCATTCCCGATAAGCAATTCTGAGCGATTCATGTCCGACAAAGTCATCACCACAGACGTCGTCATCGTCGGCGCAGGCCCGGTCGGGCTGTTCGCCGTGTTCGAGCTCGGTCTCGTCGACGTCAAATGCCATTTGGTCGACATTCTCGACCGCCCGGGCGGACAGTGCACCGAGCTCTATCCGGAGAAGCCGATCTACGACATTCCGGGTCTGACCGTGGTGACCGGCCAGGAACTGACCGATCGGCTGATGGAGCAAATCAAGCCGTTCGGCGCCGAGTTTCACTTCAATCAGAGGGTGGAGAGCCTGGAGCGGCGGAACGGCGGCTTCCGGCTCACGACCGACGCCGGCACCGTGATCGATTGCAAAGTGCTGGTGATCGCCGCGGGCGGCGGCTCCTTCACGCCGAAGCGTCCGCCGCTCCCCGGCATCGAGCACTATGAAGGCACCTCCGTCTTCTACTCGGTGCGCAAGATGGAGAATTTCAGGGACCGCGACGTGCTCATCGTCGGCGGCGGCGACTCAGCGCTCGATTGGACCCTGAACCTTGAGCCCGTGGCCAAGTCGCTCACGCTGCTGCATCGCCGCGCCGAGTTTCGCGCCGCGCCGGCATCGGTGCAGAAGATGTTTCAACTCGTGGAGCAGGGCGACGTGAGTTTCAAGCTCGGCCAGGTGACCCAGCTTCACGGCGAGGGCGGAAAGCTCCGCGCCGTCACGGTGAAGGGTGCCGACGGCGCCACCTACGAGCTGCCCTGCGAGGTCATGCTTCCTTTCTTCGGCCTTACCATGAAGCTCGGGCCGGTCGCCGATTGGGGCCTCAATCTCGAGGAGAACCTGATCCCGGTCGACACGGCGAAATTCGAGACGAGCGAAAAGGGCATCTTCGCCATCGGCGACATCAACACCTATCCGGGCAAGCTGAAGCTGATCCTGTCGGGCTTCCACGAGGCGGCGCTGATGGCGCAGGAAGCGCATCACCACATCTATCCCGACAAAAAGCTGATCTTCCAATACACGACGTCATCGACGAGCCTGCAGAAGAAGCTCGGCGTAAAGTAGCGTCGTAGTTACGGCTTAAGCGAGCGTGCGGTAGAGCGCGACCTCGTAGGGGCTGAACGCCTTCACCTTGAGGCGCTCGATCTGCGGCAGGGCCTGGCGCTGGAACACGCCGCTCTGGTCGATGAGGTCGGTCCCGATCGGATCGACGAGGATGAGATAGAGCCGCCTCGGCCGTCTCCGGTACGACACGACGATATTGTCGAGCACCTCGGCGAACAAATCCCGCGAAAACGGGTTGAAGAAATAGTGCACCGACTCGCCGTCGGGTGGGCCGAGCGCGGTGGCATCGTCGAGCACGCATTCGACATTGCGGCACTTCATCCGGCTTCTCGGGAACTGGGCGATGTTCATGGTTGCATCGTCGTGCAATTCCTCGGCGAACTCGACGCCGCCGATGGCCTGGAAGGGATATTGCGAGGCGAGCAAGAGGACGCGCCCCTTTCCTGCCCCGTGATCGACGAAGGTGAGCCGCGACAAATCGTAATCGATCGAGCCGATCAGCCAATCGACGAGCCGGCACGGCGACGGCCGGTAGTCGTGGCCGAAAGCGCGATTGTTGCCGCGAATGGTGAGGCCCGAGAGCGGGACATGATCCTTGGTCGGCTTGAAGAACAGCTGCTCGATGGCGGGATCGAGCACGCGCTCATGCAGCTTGAGCAGGTAGGTGCGGTAATCGCGCTCGAGCTTGTCGCGGCGCGCGTGCTCCTTGATCTTGGCGGAGGCGCGCTCGATTTCGGGCAACACGTTCTCGCGCCCGATCTCGACGGCGCGGGCGAGGCCGACTTTGCTCGCCGCCACGGCGCTCGCCGTGACGTTCTTCGTCTCCTTCGCGGTCTCGTCGGCGAGCTTGGCGATACGCTCGGCGATGCGAAGCGTGCTCGCGGCGATAACCTTCGCGCGCTGCTGCGATGGCGCAGCAGAGGCTTGTGGCTCCGTCTTATCGGAGCGATGGGGCAAAACCGACATGCGCATTGTCCCCGCTTTTGCACAAGGATTGGGCAGGTTGATGGCAAAGCGCAAGCGCTTTTTCGCGAGCGTTAATGGCGCCGGGCGAAATGTGCTATCCTTTTGATTCGCGGGGGTATTCCCGATCGTGGCCAACATGCAGCCAAACGGCGGGGAACGGAGAAGTGCAGGCGGAAGATCTCTATGAATCGATCAGGACCGGGCTCATTTCAATGCTGCCGCGGCTCATGCGCTTCGCCGATCTCCTCGCCGGCGAACGGCGCGCCGGCGCTCGCCTGCTCGGCCGCGCGCTCCGGCGCATGCTGGCCGAAGAGCATCGCTATCAGCGCGGCACCGCGCTCGATTGTTGGGCCTTCGCCGAGATCTACCGTCTTTGGCTCGAGGAGCGCCGCGATCACGCCGGTCCCGAGACGAGCGATGCGCGCTTCGGGGCTCTATTCTGCATGGCGAGGGGACATGCCTTCGACGCCGTCACCGCGACATTTCTCAAGAGCCTTCAGCCGCCGCAGCGCTTGACGCTGCTGCTTGTGCTCGCCGAGCGTTTCGATCCCATCGATGCCGGGCGCGTCCTCGACGTGTCGGCCGAAACCATCAGCCAGCGGCTTGTGCGCATCGCCGGAGCTTTCGCCGACGGGCTGGCGGCGCGCGACGAGCGCGAGCCCGCGCCATGCGAGGGACCGAGATGACCGAGCTCAGCGACGAGCTGTTGGTCGCCTATGTCGACGGGCAACTCGCGCACAAACAGTCGAGCGCGATCGAGAGGGTGCTCGCGCATGACGATGTCATCGCCCGCCGCGTCGCCGCCCTGAAGAAAGCGCATCGCAAGCTCGAAGCGGCGTTCGATGCCGTGCTCGCGGGGGAGGAAGAAGCCGCCGTCTCGCATCCGGTCCCGCCTTCGCCCGGTCTCTTGATTCCGTGGCACACGCTCATCAAGGCCGGACTCGGCGCCGCGGGCATCGTGCTCGCCGTTGGCTTGTTCATCGCCGGATATGGCTGGCCGCTCGGCAGTCACGATCGCGTAGCCTCAGACGGCGACTATGTCGGAAGCGTGCCGCAAGACTGGCGCGAGGAGGTCCTGCGCGCGCAAGCGCTTCTCGGCCGCGCCAGCCTCGAGATCGGCCTCGACAGTCAGGGCGATCGCGATTTCATCGCTTTGCGGCTTGGGCGCGCCATTGGGGCTTCGCTCGCGCTGCCCGATCTTGAAGCGAAGGGCTATCGCTTCGTGCGCGCACAAATTCTCCGTTCCGGCGACGAGCCTCTCGCCCAGCTTCTCTATCTCGGGTCGAGCAGTGCGCCGCTTGCGCTTTACGTCAAGAAAGGCGGGGCCGATGCCGCGCCTGAAGCGAAGCGCCATGGCGCGCTCGAGGGCGTGGCCTGGTCGCAAGGCGGCGTCGCCTATCTCCTCGCCGGCGAGAGCAGCAAGCCGCTGGCCGAGCTTGCCGAAACGATCAGGAATCGCTCGGACGCTCCACGCCCCGCGTCTCCGAAGCCCTGACTCGCCGCCGTATTCGTTCTACTGCGCCATGCGCGCCGACGGCGTGTAGTCGCCGGAAAGGTAACGATTGAGATCGCGCCGGATCGCTGCGGTCCGGTCCTTGTTGCAATAGTTGAGATTGTCTTTGATCGTCGAGGCGACGGATTGGAGCGTATAGTCGTAGGCGCGCTCGATCTTCGCCATCTGCTCGGGGCTTGCGCCGGCCCGCGCCTCCGCCGCCATGAAGTTCGACCGAAGCTGATCCGGATTGAACACGAAGCCGCAATGGGTCGCGCGCGCCGACGTCCACGCGACTTGAATCGGCCTTGCCAGCGGGTCCTGCGGCGCGACGCTGCGCGCTTCGAGCTCGGTGTTGGCGCCTTCTTTCGGGCCTCTTATCCGGTCCACCGTGCCGCAAGCGGAAAACGCGGCAAGGAGCGACGCCGCGGCAAGGAGACGCGCGATCCTCCCCTTGATGTTCGAACCGTTCCCCGTCATGACGCGGCGATTTTAACGGGGAGGAGTGAGGCGCTAAAGGGGCCTGACGACGCGGAGGGAGGCGCCAAAAACAGGAAAGGCGGAGCCTTGGAGCCCCGCCTCCCTGTGCGATGTCGAGCCTCACGCCCGTTCGGGACGATCGGTCGGCGCCGCGAGACCTTGCGGTCTCTGGATCACGCGCTCGGCCCCACGGTTGCCCATGACGCGGCGGCGTGACCCGACCACGGTCCTTGTTTTACGTCGCGTTGCTACGACGTGGCTCCAGCCTTGGCCGGGCTAAAACCAATCAGCGGAAGGACCTACGGCGCAAAATACCCCGGCGACTCCGCCTCACGGTTTGCGGCGATGCCGCCAGACCGTGGCACTTTGCGCTTACGCCCCCACCGCCTTGAGCCGCCCATGGCAATGGACGACTATGGGCTTGCCTGCCCCGTGAGCCTTCCGGCTATTTCCCGGAGCCGCCGGATTTCTCCGCCGGCGCCTTCCACAACCCGTCCGCTCACACTCAAACCATACATGAGCAACGAGTCGGCACATCCGGGGACGGCGCCCTTTTCCCCGCTATCCACCGCAGTGGGTGGCACGGCTTTGTGACTGCCCACGGCCGGCGGTCGAAGCTCTTTCCTTGCCGTCGCCGTCAAGTAGAATAGCCCGCAAGGTGCGTGGACGTTCCCACGCCCTCATGCGGCTCTAGTTCGGATCGTGGCATGCGCATCGTGGGCTATCGTCTGAGTGCCCGCACGATCGGTCTCGCGCTGGTTGCGGCCGTCATAGCGCTCCAGGCGTTTCTCGCGCTGTACTCGGGCGTCGCCGGAATTCCCGGACTCTTTCTCATCGATCTTGCCGGCGGGGAGGGCGGGGCCGCAAAGCCGCTTCAGGCAGGGACGCAAGACGGCGGCGAAAGCGTCATCGCCAAGTCTCCGGACACGCCGGTGACGCCGAAGAAGGAGCCGGCCGAGACGACCGGCTCGACACCGCCGCAAGACGGCGAGCCGAATCTCGAGGGCCTTGCGGAGATACCGCTGAAACCGTGGGTGCGCGACGATGCCAAGCCCGAGGAAGAGCGGCGCAACGTTTCCGTGCCGGCAGGCGGAGGCCAGGCCGGCGAGAAGCTTCCGTGGGACGCGGTCGAGCCGGTGCCGTTCGACGCCACCGCGCCCGCGTCCCCGCAAGCGAAGGGAGCCGCGCCGCAGGCATCTCCCCCGCAACCCGCGCGCGTGGCGCTTCCGGCCAATACCGTCATCGCGGCTTGGGTCAAGGCGAAGGCGACCGAGATCAAGGGCGTCGAGCGCGCCCGGCCGCTCTATCATTTCGAGTTTTGGATCGAGCCGCCGGAAAGCATGAAGGGCAGCGTCGACGCCGTGACCTACGAGTTCAACACGCCCGCCGTCATGCCGCAGATGCAAGTATCGCGCGAGCGGCAGACCGGTTTCCGCATCTCGGCGGGCGGCCTCGTCTGCGCCGACAACGTCAGGGTGACGCTGAAATTCAAGGACGGCCGCGCACAGACCGTCGAGGTTGACGGCTGCAAGCTCGTGAGCTGAGCTAGAAGCGTCCTCAGCGCATGCCCGCGACTTCCGCCACCATCTCGCGGAAGCGCGGCCTTTGGCTCTCCAGATAAGGCAGCGGGCGGCACACATCGATCGCGGCGATGCCGATCCGCGTCGTCAGCGCGCCGTTGAACAGCCCTTCGCCGAGCCGCGCCGACAGCTTGGCGGTGAGGCCGTGGCCGATCACCTGATGGATCACGTCGTCGCCGAGCGCGATGCCGCCGGTCAGCACGATATGGGTGACGACCATGCGCGCAAGCTTGAGCAGAGAGAGCGTGCCCGGCCGCGCGCCGTAGAGCGTGGCGAGGCGGCGCAGCATGCGCAAGTTTTCACCGCCGACGAACAGCATGTCGATCAGCGCGGCGGGGCTCACCGCCGTGACCACCGACACGCGCTTGGCCGACGCGGCGACGATGGCGCGGGCGTAGGGATCGAGCGGCGCGACGAGCGTGCGCTCGGCGAGCCGCAACAGCTCGCTCGCATCCATGATGTCATGCTCGTGCTCGGCGAGCCGATCGAGTCCCCAGGCGAGATCCGAGCGCCCGGCATAGAGCCGCTTCAGTCGATGGGCGACGTCGATGGCGAGCGGCTTGTCGTTCTGGCGCGAGGCCTGATCGGCCTCGTGCCGGATCTTGCCGAGACGCCCGAGCCGCGCGAGCCCCGCCACTTCCCTGAGCACGATCATCACAAGCGCGAGCACGACGAGAGCGAGAAGCGCCGCTGCCGCCCAGCCGATCCAATCGTCGCGCGCGATCAGCGCCAGCACGGTGTCGTAGAGCCAGATCGAAGCGAGCAGGCTGACGAGAGCGCCGAGCGCCGAGATCAGGATCGCGCCCCAGCGGAGCCCGCGGCCGAGATCGGCCGTGGTGCGAAGCCGCGGCGAGGGAACCGGCATCGGCTCTGATGACGCCGGCACGGGCGGAGCGAAAACCTCGATCTCCTCCACCTTGAAGGCGGCGGGCTTGCGCGTGTCGTTCTTGTTCATGCCAGACAGTCTCCGATCAGCGTCTCGATGGCGCGGTCGAGGCGGATATTTGGGAACGGCGCGAAGCCGCCGGAAGGGAGGCGAACGGGATTTGGCGGCCTGAAGCGCACGAACCGCATCTCGCCTTGCTCGACCTGCCAGCCGCGGAGCGCGGCCTCGGGGTTGGCGGGAAGGTCGCCGGGAAAGATCGCAAACTCCTGGTTGCCGTCGAACCGGCGCCGGCCGATCGTTTCGCCGGGAAGCGGGTAGCCGACGATGCAAGGAAGCCGCTCGCCGCCGCGGCGCGCCTCGCCCTCGCGGGTCGCGCGGATTGCGGCGAGCGCCAGCACCTTGACTTGCGCTCCGGTGTAGACCAACCGGTCCATGGCGCGGTTCGCGACCTTGGCGAGGATATCCTCGAGCCGGTCATGGCTCTGATGATGGAGGTGATCGGCCTTGGTCGCCGCGAGCACGACGCGGTCGATGCGGGGACCGAACAGGTTCGACCATAGGCTGTTCGATCCGGTGCGGAAGCATTCGAGGATCTCGGTCATGGCGCGTTCGAGATCGGCCATGGCCGCCGCCCCGCCGTTCAGCGCCGCGAGCACATCGATGAGCACGATCTGACGGTCGAGTCGGGCGAAATGATCGCGAAAGAACGGCCGCACGACATAGGTCTTATAAGCCTCGTAGCGGCCTTCCATCATCGCCCACAGCGAGTTGCGGGGAAACTGCTCGATGCCCCTGGCATCGAGCGGGGCGAAGGTGAGCGCGGGCGAGCCGGCAAGATCGCCCGGCATGAGGAAGCGGCCGGGCGGCAAGGTCGAGAGCGCGTTCGGATCGGACCGGGCCTCGCGCAGATAGGTCTTGAACAGATCGGAAAGCCGTTCGGCGACCGCCTCGTCGGAGGGGTCGGACGGATCGACCAAGCCGAGCGAGGCGTGAAAGAGGCGCGCCGCTTTCTTGCGGCCCGGCTTCGCGCTCTCTTCAAGTGCCGAGCGCGACCAGGTGCGATAGTCGAGGCTGAGCAGCGGCAGATCGAGCAGCCACTCGCCGGGATAGTCGACTATGTCGATATGCAAAGCCTCGCGACCGAGCTGGCGCTTCCAGAATTTCGTCGAGCTGTAGTCGATGGTGAGCCTGAGCTGGCTGATGCGGCGGGTGCTCTCCGGCCAAAACGGGGGACTGCCGGTCAGATCGGCGAGATGCTTCTCGAAGGGGAAGCGGGCCACGAATGCGTCCGGTTGAGGCTCGAGATAAGCGCGCACCAGGCGCCCCTGCGCCGCCGCGTCGAAAAACTGCAGCCGCGCCCGGGCCATCAGGTTGTGCACAAGGGCGGTGATGAAGACGGTTTTGCCCGAGCGCGCGAGGCCGGTGACCCCGAGCTTCACCGTCGGCGAAATAAGGCCGCCGGCGAAGTCCGCGAAACTGCGGGCCGCATCGCCCGCGGCCTGGCTATAGGTGGAAAGCGGCACGAATCGATCGTCCTTCGAGCTATTCCCAGGCGTTGGCACGCGCGGGCGCGCGGGCCAACGCACGGCCACAATTCGGGCCCTGTCTGATGGCCCCAAACATGACGAAAATGCAACGGCTGGATTTGTGGCGTTCGTGCCTTTGTCAAGCGGCGTGACCGTCTTGACTTGTCAATCGGCATCCGTAAATACCGGGCCTTGGAACGGGCGCGAACGACGCGACCCGGAAAAGGGAGCGGGAAAGCGGACCCCTCGGGAAAATGACTCTCATGCGGGCGAAAAGAAAACTTTCGGAAGATTACCGTCCCTCTGAGGACGAGCCCTTCATGAGCGAAAGTCAGCGGACCTATTTCCGCCGCAAGCTGCTCAACTGGCGCGAAGAGATTCTGCGCTCGACCAAGGAAACCCTCCAGCACCTTCACGACGATTCGGCGCAGCATGCCGATATCGCCGACCGGGCCACCTCCGAGACGGAGCGCGCGCTCGAGCTTCGCGCCCGCGACCGTCAGCGCAAGCTGATCGCCAAGATCGATGCCGCGCTCATTCGGATCGACGACGGCACGTACGGCTATTGCGAGGAAACCGGCGAGCCGATCAGCCTGAAACGGCTCGATGCCCGCCCAATCGCGACCTTGAGCGTCGAGGCCCAGGAGCGCCACGAACGGCGCGAGCGCGTTTATCGCGACGAGTAGGCTCTCAAATTGTGAGTACGTCATTCCGGCGAAAGCCGGAATCCAGAAGTGATGCACCGCGTTTCGGGCCCCTGGATACCGGCTTGCGCCGGTATGACGCAACACCCCACCCGCCCGGCCCTCCGCTTCGGCACCCTCTGCCACAAGGGGAGAGGGAGGAGTCTAAGGCCGCGGCGCAATCGGGAAATCGAAGATCGTGTCGGGATAGGGTTCCGGCTCGAACGTGAAGTGCCACCATTCGAGGGGATAGTTCTTGAAGCCGCGCGCCCGCATCGCTTCGAGCAGCGTGGCGCGATTGTCCCGCTCATCCGGGCTCAGACCCGGCGCCGCCGTGTTGGCCTCGACATCGAAGCAGTCGAAGCTCGTGCCCATGTCGAGGCTGCCGTCAGACCCGCGTTCTTGTTGTGGCGCGGTGCAGGGGAGTGGCGTTGCGGTTTCGGTCTCGGCTTCCGGCTCTGACGCGATCACAACGATGGTGAGATCGAGCGTTGCACCGCGCGAATG
Source organism: Methyloceanibacter sp. (assembly GCA_035715445.1). Classification (GTDB taxonomy): domain Bacteria; phylum Pseudomonadota; class Alphaproteobacteria; order Rhizobiales; family Methyloligellaceae; genus Methyloceanibacter. Next base: position 16,512 of record DASTKZ010000124.1, on the reverse strand, counting down.
GCCCGAGCGCGTGGCGATATAGTCGGGGAACAACGCCGATTTCGGCAGATTGGGGTAGTAGGTCGCCTTCGCGGCGGGGTCGTCCGCCTCCTTCGCCCATGCGACGAAAGCCGCGACCGCCCGCGCCGGGCGATAGCAATCGTAAACCTTGAGCGTGAGCCCCTTGGCGCGAAGGTCGGCTTGGACCGAAGCGAGCGCTTCCGCCGCCGGCCGCAGCAGCACGCATTCCGGCGCATCGTAGCCGGGCACGGGAGCGCCGGTGAAATTGTCGCTCCCGGCGTAGCGCATGTCCTGAAGGATGGTCGGATCGATGTCGCGGAGATAGACGAAATCCTTCGGCATCTCAGCGGCCAAGGCGAGTGCGCCGGCGAAAGACAGCGCGGCCGATGCGAGACAAGCGAGGCTGAGGGCGAGGCGCACGTGAATAGTCGCGTCACTCTTTCCCATTTTGTACCTCCCCCTCGCTGGGTGGGGGCGTTGCGCTCAAGATGCAAGCCTCATCCTGAGGAGCCGCCGAAGGCGGCGTCTCGAAGGATGCGTTCCGATCACCATGCTTCGAGACGCGCTCCTTCGGAGCGCTCCTCAGCATGAGGCCGAATCGCCAAAAAAAACTCCCCGCCGGGGAGGCGGGGAGTGGAGAGTTTTGGGGGACTGACATGACTGGCCTCAGCCAGTCGGTGTCGGACCATTAGCAGGGAACTACCGGCGTCCTTGCGATAGTGGCGGCTGAAGCTACCGGCGTCGCTCCATACGCTCGCCCTTACAACGCGGGGCTATCGCAAGCTCGGAAGGCTTCTTTACAGCAACGAATTGTTAATCACAAGCGAAACCGACCGTGACAAAAAGGCAACAGTCAATCCGAAACCCCCCGGCCCAAAGCGGTTTCTTCGGCGGTTTGGCCGAAGACGGGCCGGGCACACCGCCGCCGGCCCCGGCTGAAACCCCAAAGGCTGATGCGTTTTGCTCCGGTGCGATGACATTGTGCCTCAATTCAACTCGAATCGGCTATTTTGCGCCCCATGACCGATATCGACGCGCCGATGCGCTACGCCGCGCCCGCAGCCGACCGTAGCGAACGCGACGGCAGCCTGGGTCTGGTCGTGCTGCTCGCGCTCGCGCTCGCGATCGGCGCGGTCGGGCTTGCCGTCATATCGCGCGAGATGGCGGAGCCCTTCGTGCTCGCGGTCCTCGCCGGCCTCGCCGTGATCGGGGTGTTCTGCCTGTTCGCGGGCGCCGTCGGCATTCTCCATTTCGGCGCCCGCCAGGCGCGCAATGACGTCACCAAGGCCTTCGTCGACAATTTGCCGCAAGGCGCTCTGATCGCCGATAGCGCCGGCCGCGTGCTCTACGCCAACGAGGCCTATCGCGATCTGCTTGGCCTTGATGCGCAAGCCGCGACGGTGCCCGCGCCCGATCGCGCCTTCGCTGGCAACCCGAACCTTGCCGAGACGATCTTCCGCCTCGCGCGCGCCGCCCAGCAAGGGCGCGCGCTCAAGGAAGAGTTCCGCCTGCCGCCGCCGGGCGAGGAAGAGGAAGACGCCGGCGTTTCGCCGCGCTGGTTCCGCATCGCGGTTCAGCCGATGCCGGCCGATCCAAGTTCAGGCCGCAAGGGCGGTCTCGTGGTATGGCAAGTCGATGAGATCACGCTCGATCGCGCCCGCGCTGAGGCAAGCTTCGCCAAGGTGCAGGCGGCGATCGCCTATCTCGACAGCGCTCCGGCCGGTTTCTTCACCGCCGACGCCGACGGCAATATCGATTACCTCAACGCCACGCTCGCTCAATGGCTCGGGCTCGACCTGTCGGAAGTCGCAGGCCGGCCGCTCAAGCTCGGAGCGATCATGTCGCAAGACAACGCCGCGCTGATCGCACCGAAGCCGGGCGCTTCGGCCCAAGGCGCGACGCGCCGCTTCGACATCGACCTCGTCAAGGCCGACGGCACGAGCCTACCGGCGCGCATCCTGCATCGCTTGCCGCGGGGGGGCGCCGCGGGACGGCTCGCCCACGCCCTCGTCCTCAATCGCGCGCCGGGAGAACTCGAGGAGGCCGGCGCCGCCGAGCTCAGATTCGCGCGGCTGTTCCACGCCGCACCGATCGCCATCGCCACGGTCGACCGCGACGGCTTCGTCAGCGCGACCAATGCCGCCTTCATGCGCCTCTTCGCCGCGTCCTTCGAGGAGGGCCGCAAGCTTTCCCTCGACAGCCTGGTCGATGTCGACAGCCGCGCCCAGCTCCGCCGCGCGCTCGATTCCGCTCTCGCCCGCCGGGGCCTGATCGAACCCGTCGATATCGCTTTCGCCGGCGCGCGCGAGCGAAGCGGCAGGATCTATCTTAGCCCGATCGAAGGCAGCGACGGCGACGAGGCGGCCATCGCCTATGCCATCGACACGACCGAGCAGCGCGCGCTCGAAATGCAGATCGCGCAAGGGCAGAAGATGCAGGCTGTCGGCCAGCTCGCCGGCGGCATCGCCCACGACTTCAACAACATGCTGACGGCGATCATCGGCTTCTCCGATTTCCTCCTGATGAATCACCGCCCAACCGATCCGGCCTTCCAGGACATCATCAACATCAAGCAGAACGCGAACCGGGCCGCGGGTCTCGTGCGCCAGCTGCTTGCCTTCTCGCGCCAGCAGACCTTGCGCCCGCAAGTGCTTCAGCTCGGCGATGTGCTGTCGGAGCTTTCCATCCTGCTCGGCCGTCTGCTCAACGAGAATATCGAGCTCACGCTCGATCAGGCGAGCGAGCTTTGGCCGGTCAAGGCCGATCTGCACCAGTTCGAGCAGGTGATCATCAATCTCGCCGTGAACGCGCGGGACGCGATGCCGGACGGCGGCAAGCTCGTCATCCGCACCGCCAATGTCGGCGAGGGCGAAACGCGCGCGCTTCCGCCGCGGCAATTGCCGCCCGGCGACTACGTGCTGATCCAGGTGATCGACACCGGCACCGGCATGAGCGATGAGGTGCGCGAAAAGATCTTCGAGCCGTTTTTCTCGACCAAGGAGGTCGGTCGCGGCACCGGACTTGGCCTCTCCACCGTCTACGGCATCGTCAAGCAGACCGGCGGCTATGTCTTCGCCGACAGCGCCATGGGCCGGGGCACCACCATGAGCGTCTACCTGCCGCGCTATGTCGAGACCGCGTCCGAGATCGAGGCCGAGAAGGTCGAGCGCCCGCCGGAGAAGCCGAAGGACCTCACCGGGCGCGGCACCGTGCTCCTCGTCGAGGACGAGGACGCCGTCAGAAGCTTCGCCGTGCGCGCGCTCGCCCAGCGCGGCTATCGCGTGCTCGAAGCCACGACCGGCACCGAGGCGCTCGAACTCTTCAGGAGCCATCACGGCGACGTCGATCTCGTGGTGAGCGACGTGGTGATGCCCGAGATGGACGGGCCGACGCTGTGCGACGAGCTTCGCCGCGAGCGTCCCGATCTCAAGGTCATCTTCATCTCCGGTTATGCCGAGGACGCCTTCCGCCAGCACCTGGCCGAGAACGAAGACTTTATGTTCTTGCAGAAGCCGTTCGACCTGAAGCAGCTTGCCGCGGCGGTCAAGGCCGCGCTCGAAGGCTGACGGCGCAGCACCGGCGGGCGCGTTGGCTCGCGCCGAACAGGGCTTCACATCGCCACAGATCGCGTCTACACGCGAGGCGAGACTAGTCGCCTCCATTGGAGTTGTTCGCGTGCCTGATTACGAAGTCGTGCCGCCGGAGGACGAAGGCAAGCCGACGCGCCGCCGCCGCGCCAAGCCGCGCATGCCCTCGCTCACCATCGAGCGCTACGGCGGACGGCTGATCTATTTCTGGTTCGGCATGCGCTTCGGCGCGCTGATGAAGCTGTTCCATCGCGGCCGCTACAGCTTCACGCTCAATTGCATCCCCGACACGCTCGCGCTCTTCCTGTGGGTGCCGTGGAACTCCGTGCTTTACTGGATCTCCGAAGCGAAGTATCGGAGAGCGGCCCAAGCGCTGCCGCTGGACCCGCCGCCGATCTTCGTCATCGGCCATTGGCGCACCGGCACGACCTTCCTGCACGATCTCTTCTCGGTCGATCCAAATCTCGCTTACCCCACGACCTATGAGTGCTTCTTCCCGCATCACTTCCTTCTCACCGAGGGCCGTCTCGACAAGTACATGAAAGTGCTTCTGCCGCAGAAGCGCCCGCAGGACGACGTGCCGGTCGGTTTCGACCGGCCGCAGGAAGAGGAGTTCGGCATGATGATGCTGGGGCAGGGCACGCCCTATCTCACCCATGCCTGGCCCCGGCGCGGTCCCGCCGATAGCGACTATCTCGACTTCAAGGGTGTGAGCGAGGCCAAGAAGAAGAAATGGTGGGACGCCTATATGTGGTTCTACCGGCGGCTCGCGCTGAAGCACGGCAAGCGCCTCGTGATGAAGACGCCGGCCAATGCCGCGCGGCTCAAAGAGCTCACCAAGCTCTTCCCCGATGCGCGCTACGTCTATCTCGCGCGGAACCCGCTCAACGTCTTTCCCTCCACCGTGAAGCTCTGGCGCGCGCTCTATTCGGTGCAAGGCTTGCACAATCCCCCGCGTCTCGAGCCTTGGCTCGACGACTACATCCTCGACATGTTCGCGCGGCTGACCGAGGACTACGAGGAGGACAAGCACCTGATCCCAAAGGATCGGCTCATCGAGATGCGCTACGAGGATTTCGTCAAGGACCCGATCGCCTCGATGCGCGACATTTACAAGCGTCTCGACATTCCCGGGTTCGAGGCCGCCGAGCCGCCGATGCGCGCCTTCCTTGCCGAACGCTCGGAGCACAAAGTGTCGCGCTACGAGATGCCCGCGGCGCTGAAGCGGAAGGTGGTCGAGCGGCTCAAGCCCTATATCGACCGCTTCGGCTACCGCGACGCGGTCGATGCGGCGCTGCGGCGCGAGCCCGCAGCCAAGGCCCCCGCGCCCGCCGCTGAAACGTCCTAGCCCTTCCACTTACCTCGATTGTTGCGGTTGCGGCACGTCTCGGGGTCCGCTTCCGGCCGCGTCGTCCTGAGGTGGCCGCGAAGCGGCCCTCGAAGGACGCACAATGATTGGTCATCCTTCGAGGGTCGCTCCGCTCGCACCTCAGGATGACGGGGTTCCTTCTTCCGTGAAGTTGCGGTCAAGTTGCGCTATGCTGCGTGACGCATCGAACCCGATGGGGGCAGAAGAAGGGGGCGATGCGCTCACGACACATCAGGAGGGAAGCATGCGCAAAGTTGCATTCGCTTTTGCGGCGGCGGCGCTCATGCTGCTCGCCGGAGCTCTCGGTGCCGAGGCAACCACCGGAGCCGGAATTTTGGGCCTCCGCGCCACGGCGCAAAACTTCTCGCCCGTCGAAGCGGTGGGCTGTCGAACGGTAGGCCCGGTATGCGGGCTTGGACGGACATGGGTGTGCCGGCCGCTGCGGGGCTGCTGGTGCGCCCGTTGCTGGCGCTGGTGATCTCAAGCGCAGCAGCGGTGGAGATAGCAAAAGAACATATTGCGAACAGAGAACAAAACGTGTACAGTTTTTCAGCTCAGCTCGCACCTCGCCCGCGACCCAAGCCGAAGCGAAGGCTGAATGGACCTCCCGGGCGAGGGTGCGAGCGGAGCCCCGGATTTGCGACTCAGAGCTTCCTTGTGAAATAACGGAGACCTTCCATGTCGAATGCCGCGCTGCGCCTCGTCGAAGGAAATGAGATGGATCGGGAAAAGGCTCTTGAAGCGGCGATCTCCCAGATCGAGCGCGGCTTCGGCAAGGGCTCCATCATGCGGCTCGGCCAGAACGAGAAGGCGGTCGAGGTCGAGGCCATCTCGACGGGCTCTCTCGGCCTCGACATCGCGCTCGGCATCGGCGGCTTGCCGCGCGGCCGCGTCGTCGAAATTTATGGACCTGAATCCTCGGGCAAGACCACGCTCGCGCTCCATGTCGTCGCCGAGGCGCAGAAGCGGGGCGGCATTTGCGGCTTCATCGACGCGGAGCACGCGCTCGACACCGTCTATGCGCGCAAGCTCGGTGTCGATCTCGAACAGCTCCTGATCTCCCAGCCCGACACCGGCGAGCAGGCGCTCGAGATCACCGACACGCTGGTGCGCTCGGGCGCGATCGACGTGCTCGTGGTCGATTCGGTCGCGGCGCTGACGCCAAGGGCCGAGCTCGAAGGCGAGATGGGCGAGCAGCTTCCGGGCTCGCAGGCGCGGCTGATGAGCCAAGCCTTGCGCAAGCTGACCGGCTCGATTTCCAAGTCCCGCTGCATGGTGATCTTCATCAACCAGATTCGCATGAAGATCGGCGTGATGTTCGGCAATCCCGAGACCACGAGCGGCGGCAATGCGTTGAAATTCTATGCCTCGGTCCGCCTCGACATTCGCCGCATCGGCGCCATCAAGGAGCGCGAGGAGGTGGTCGGCAACCAGACCCGCGTCAAGGTGGTGAAGAACAAGGTGGCGCCGCCATTCAAGCAGATCGAGTTCGACATCATGTATGGCGAGGGCATCTCCAAGACGGGCGAGCTCGTCGACCTCGGGGTCAAGGCCGGGATCGTGGAGAAGTCGGGCGCGTGGTTCTCCTTCGACAGCGAGCGGATCGGGCAGGGGCGCGAGAACGCCAAGGCCTATCTCAAGGAGCATCCCGAGACGGCCGAAAAGATCGAGCGGGCGATCCGGCAGAATGCCGGGCTCATCGCCGGCCAGATCCTCGAAGGGGGGTCGGAGGAGGTCGCCGAGGGGGCCGAGAGCGGCCTTGTTGAAGGCGAGGCCTCGGTCACCCCGCTTGCCGGCGGGGGCGGCCGGCGCGGCCGCCGCGGCTAGTCAAGTTACCTTAAATCCGAGCCGCCATTGAAAGTGGTCCTCAGGATGGCCTGAGCCGTGCATCATGCTTTCCGCTCTCCCCTTGGGGGACAGCCAGGCGAGCCCGGCTTCAACGCGCTAGCGCTACGCTGCTTAAGCGCAAGGGCGAGCCGTGTGGGGTTAGCGGGGACACGCGTAGCGTGGAGGCCGCGTCAGTTTCGATGACCCTCACCCTTCCCGCCAGTCGTCGCGCTTTGCGCGCCGGGCGGGAAAGCCCTCTCCCTCAAGGGAGAGGGGGAACGGCGTTGGCTCATAGGGCTTCTGGACAGGCCCGTTTGCTCACCTTATGTCTGGCCCGAGACGCGCCTTCTCCCTTTCAAAGAGAGGGACGGTAACGCTCGATTCTGGCGAATCGGCTAGGGTCGCATGCAAGCCGTCGCGTCCTCATGCGAACCAAGGTCCCCCGTCAGCGCCATGACCTCCGGCAAACGTACCCGTGCAGCAAAGGGAAGCGCCCGCCCGCCGCGCGCGGGCGCGGAGGGGATGCGCCCGCCGGTCGCGCATCACGCGGGTGCCGTGCCGAGCCGCACCAACGACATTCGCGCGGCCTTTCTCGATTTCTTTGCCAAGAACGATCACCTCGTCCTGCCCTCGGCGCCGCTCGTGCCGCGCCACGATCCGACGCTGATGTTCACCAATGCCGGCATGGTGCCGTTCAAGAACGTGTTCACCGGCGCCGAGAAGCCGAAAGCGCCGCGGGCGGCCACCGCGCAGAAATGCGTCCGCGCCGGCGGCAAGCACAACGACCTCGACAATGTCGGCTACACCGCGCGCCACCACACCTTCTTTGAGATGCTCGGCAATTTCTCCTTCGGCGATTATTTCAAGGAGCGCGCGATTCTTCTTGCCTGGGAGCTTCTCACCCGCGATTTTGCCGTGCCCAAGGACCGGCTGCTCATCACCGTCTACGCCGACGATGACGAGGCGGCAGCCCTCTGGCGCAAGATTTCCGGCTTCCCCGACAAGAAAATCATCCGCATCGCCGGAAGCGACAATTTCTGGTCGATGGGCGATACCGGCCCGTGCGGACCGTGCTCGGAGATTTTCTACGACCACGGGCCCGGCATTGCCGGCGGGCCGCCCGGCGGCGGCGAAGCGGAGGGCGATCGCTTCGTCGAGATCTGGAATCTCGTCTTCATGCAGTACGAGCAGCTCGCGGACGGCAAGCGCATCGCGCTGCCGCATCCCTCGATCGATACCGGCATGGGGATCGAGCGCATCGCCGCCGTACTTCAGGGCACCCACGACAACTACGACATCGATTTCTTCCGCGCCCTGATCGGGGTCTCGGTCGAGTTGACCGGTGTGCCGGCGGAAGGCGCGCACGCGCCGAGCCACCGCATCATCGCCGATCATTTGCGCGCCTCGTCCTTCCTGATCGCCGACGGCGTGCTTCCCTCCAACGAAGGGCGCGGCTATGTGCTTCGCCGCATCATGCGCCGCGCCATGCGCCACGCCCATATGCTCGGCGCCAATGAGCCTCTGCTCTATCGCCTGGTGCCGGCGCTGGTCGAAGAGATGGGCCGCGCCTATCACGAGCTCGAGCGCGGGCAGAGCCTGATCGAGGAGACGCTGAAGCTCGAAGAGACGCGCTTCCGCGAGACGCTCGAGCGCGGGCTTCGCCTGCTCGACGACGCAACCAAGGGCTTGAAACGCGGGGCCACGCTCTCGGGCGAGGTCGCCTTCAAGCTCTACGACACCTACGGCTTCCCCTACGACCTGACCGAGGATGCGCTGAAGGCGCGCGGGATCGGCGTCGATGCCAAGGGCTTTGCCGCCGCCATGGAGCGCCAGCGTGCCGAGGCGCGGAAGTCCTGGGCGGGCTCGGGCGAGGCCGCGACCGAGAGTTTGTGGTTCGAGCTGAAGGAAGAGCTCGGCGCGACCGAGTTCCTCGGCTACGAGACCGAGGCGGCGTCTGGCGGCATCGTTGCCCTCATCAAGGACGGCGCGCGCGTCGATCGGCTGAACCAAGGCGAGCGCGGCATCGTCATCGTCAACCAGACGCCGTTCTACGCCGAGTCGGGCGGCCAGGTCGGCGATCGCGGCACGCTCACCGGGGGAGACGGCGCTCGATTCTCCGTCGAGGACACGCAGAAGAAGCTGCACGCGCTCATCCTCCACGAAGGCGAGGTGACAAAGGGGAGCTTGCGCGTGGGCGAGGAAGTGATGCTCGAAGTGGATCATGTCCTCCGCACCCCGACGCGCGCGCATCACTCGGCGACCCACCTTCTGCACGAGGCGCTCCGCCAAGTGCTCGGGATGCACGTGGCCCAGAAAGGCTCGCTCGTAGAGCCGGGGCGGCTCCGCTTCGATTTCTCCCACCCGAAACCCATGACCGACGACGAGATCCGCAAAGTCGAGGATCGGGTCAACGCCATGATTTTGCAGAACGCCCCGGTCGAGACCCATCTCATGACGCCCGACCAGGCCATCGCCCGAGGGGCGCTCGCGCTCTTTGGCGAGAAATACGGCGAGGAGGTGCGCGTCGTCAGCATGGGCGTCGATCCGGCAAGCGCGCGCGCGGGCCACGCCTATTCGATCGAGCTCTGCGGCGGCACCCATGTGCGGCGGACCGGCGATATCGGCCTGCTCAAGATCGTGGGCGAGGGGGCCGTCGCCTCCGGCGTGCGGCGCGTCGAGGCGCTGACCGGCGACGCCGCGCGCGCCTATCTCGACACGCAAGTTCAGCGCGTGCGCGAGGCGGCCGGGCTGCTCAAGGTTTCGCCCGACGAAATGGTCGGGCGTCTTTCCGCCATCCTCGATGAGCGCCGCAAGCTCGAGCGCCAGCTTGCCGACGCCAAGCGCGATCTCGCACTCGGCGGCGGGGGCGGAGGCGGTGCGCCGGTGGTGGCCGCGCGGGAGATCGGCAAGGTCAAGCTTCTGGCGCGGACGGTGCAGGGCGTCGCGCCGAAGGATCTGCGCGGCCTCGTCGATGACGGCAAGAAACAACTGGGCTCGGGCATCGTCGCCATCATCGGCGTGAGCGATGAAGGCAAGGCCGGCCTCGTCGTCGGCGTGACGGAAGACTTGACCGCCGCTTACGATGCCGTCGAGCTGGTCAAAGTGGGCGCCGAAGCGCTCGGCGGCAAAGGCGGGGGCGGCCGCCCCGACCTTGCCCAGGCCGGAGGCCCCGACGGCGCCCGCGCCGAGGAAGCGCTCGAGGCGATCGCGGCGCGGATCGAGGGGCAGGCCGGCGCGGCCGCGGCGCGCGCGGAAAGCGCCTAAGGGAATGGCGGAAGAGACGGCCTGGCGGCGCTGGCGGCGGGAGGTCCACGACATTCTCGAAGTCGGCGGCGACGCGCATCCCGCGGCGCATGTCGTCAACGCCTTCCTTGTCATCCTCATCTTCCTCAACGCCATCGCCTTCGCCGCCGAGACGGTCGACCACGTCGCCGCCCGCTACGGCGCCTTTTTCGACGCGTTCAACGTCTTCTCGGTGATGGTGTTCAGCATCGAGTACGTGCTTCGCCTGTGGAGCGCGGTCGAAATCCCGATGCTGAGCCGCATGCCCCGCTGGCGCGCCCGGCTCCGTTTCGCGGCGCGGCCGATCATGATCGTCGACCTGCTCGCGGTGCTGCCCTGGTACCTGCAGCCTTTCATTTCCATGGATCTCCGAGCTCTCAGGGTGCTCCGCCTGTTCCGCCTGCTCAAGCTCGTGCGCTATTCGCCTGCGCTGCAGACGCTCGGCCGCGTCATCGAAGACGAGTATCGCGCGCTGCTGGGCGCGCTGCTCGTGATCCTGATCCTCCTCCTGTTCTCGTCCACGGCGATCTATTTCCTCGAACGCGATGCACAGCCCGACAAGTTCGGCTCGATCCCGGCGGCCGCGTGGTGGGCGCTTTCGACCCTGACCACGGTCGGCTATGGCGACGTGGTTCCGGTCACGCCGCTCGGCAAGATCGTCGGCGGCATCGTCATGCTGCTCGGCGTCGGCATGATCGCGCTTCCCGTGGCCATCATCGCCACCGGGTTCAATCTCGAGTCGACCCGCCACCAATTCGTCGTGACCTGGAGCATGGTTGCGCGCGTGCCGCTGTTTGCCTCCATGGATGAGAGCGAGATCGCCGAGATTGCCAGGCTGCTCTACACGCGCACCTATCTTCCCGGCGTTCCTATCGTCCGTACCGGGGACGTGGGCGACGCCATGTTTGTCATCGCCGGCGGCGAAGCCATCGTTGAACTCAGTCCGCGCCACCAGGCGGTGTTGAAGGACGGCGACTTCTTCGGGGAGATGGCGCTGCTCGAGCGGCGCCGTCACGAACACGATGTGGTCGCCAAGACGCGGTGCCGCGTCTACGTGCTCGACGCACCGTCGCTGGCGCGGCTTTCGGATCGGCACCCCGAGATCCTGGAGCGGATTCGCGCCATGGCGGCGGCCCGCGCGGCCGCCGACAAGGAGGCGCGCGCCGCGCGCCGCAAAAGCAAAGCGCCGCCGGCCAAAACCACGCCCGGAGCCCCGCAGCCGGCGTGAACCGTCAAGCGGCGGCGCGGTCGGCCATCTCTTTGCGCAGATTGGCGTCGATCTTGTCGAGAAAACCGCTGGTGGAGAGCCAGCGCTGGTCGGCGCCGACGAGCAGCGCGAGGTCCTTGGTCATGAACCCGGCTTCGATGGTCGCGACCGTCACCCGCTCGAGCGTCTCGGCGAAATCGGCGAGCTCGGAATTGTCGTCGAGCTTGGCCCGGTGCCTGAGCGCCCCGGTCCAAGCGAAGATCGACGCGGTAGCGTTGGTCGAGGTCTCGCGGCCCTGCTGATGCTGCCGGAAGTGGCGGGTCACGGTGCCGTGCGCCGCCTCCGCCAGCACGGTCTTGCCGTCGGGGGTCATCAGCACGCTCGTCATCAGCCCGAGCGAGCCGAAGCCTTGCGCCACCGTGTCGGACTGCACGTCGCCGTCATAGTTCTTGCACGCCCAGACATAGCCGCCCGACCATTTCAGCGCTGCAGCCACCATGTCGTCGATCAGCCGGTGCTCGTAGGTGAGCCCGCGCACCTCAAAAGCAGGCTTGAACTCGGCCGCGAACACCTCGGCGAAAATGTCCTTGAAGCGGCCGTCATAGGCCTTGAGGATCGTGTTCTTGGTCGAGAGATAGACCGGCATGTCGCGATGGAGCGCGTAGTTGAAAGTGGCGCGCGCGAAGTCGCGGATCGAATCGTCGAGATTGAACATGCCGAGCGCGACCCCCGGCCCCTCGAAATCGTGCACCACATGCTCGATGCGGGTTCCGTCCGCGCCCTCGAAGCTGATGGTGAGCTTGCCTTTGCCCGGCACCCGGAAGTCGGTCGCGCGATAGACGTCGCCGAAGGCATGGCGGCCGATGACGATGGGCTTGGTCCATCCCGGCACGAGCCGCGGCACGTTGTTGCAGATGATGGGTTCGCGGAAGATGACGCCGCCGAGAATGTTGCGAATGGTGCCGTTGGGCGACTTCCACATTGTCTTGAGGCCGAATTCTTTGACCCGCGTTTCGTCCGGCGTGATCGTCGCGCACTTCACCCCGACCCCGCAGGCTTTGATCGCGCGCGCGGCCTCGATGGTGACCTGGTCTTGGGTCAGGTCGCGATTGGCGATGCTGAGGTCGAAATAGAGGAGCGGCAGGTCGAGATAGGGGAAGATCAGCTTCTCCTTGATCAGCTCCCAGATGACCCGCGTCATCTCGTCCCCGTCGAGGTCCGCGACCGGGTTCTTCACCTTGATCTTGTTCACGGGCGCAAATCTCCGGCGTGGGAAGGGTCGCGGGGCGCGGTGACGGGCCCATTGCGAGCCACCCGTCCTCTATAGCATCGTCATTGCCCATGAAAGCAAGATCGGACAGGGCGAAGCGCCCCGCGAAAGCGGCGGCCCGGAAGGGGACGGCAACGCGCTCGGCCGCGATGCCGGCCGTCATCCTCGTCAAGCCGCAACTCGGCGAGAATATCGGTTTCGCCGCGCGCGCCATGGTCAATTTCGGGCTGACCGATTTGCGGCTTGTCGCGCCGCGCGACGGTTGGCCCAACGACAAGGCCCGAGCGGCAGCGGCGGGCGCCGCCGCGTTGGTCGACCGGGCGACGGTTTACGACAGCGTCGCCGACGCCATTGGCGAGCTCAATTTCGTTCTGGCCTCGACGGCAAGGCCGCGCGGGATGGTTAAGCCCGTGCTCAGTCCCGCCCGCGCGGTGACGGAACTAAAGCGGCGCGGAGCACGAGCCGAGTGCACGGGCGTTCTGTTCGGGCCGGAGCGGAGCGGCCTCGACAACGACACCATCGCGCTCGCCGATGCGATCCTGACCGCGCCCGTCAACCCCGAATTCGCCTCGCTCAGCCTGCCGCAGGCCGTGCTCCTGTTCGGTTACGAGTGGTTCAAGACAATGGAGGCCGAACCCTCGCTCGGACGCGTGACGGCGCGCGACGGGGCCGCCGCCGAGGCAATGTCACCACCCGGCACGCGGCCGGCGCGCCGGGCCGAACTCATCGACTTGTTCGAGCATCTTGAATCCGAGCTCGATCGCGCGGGCTTTCTCTATCCGGAAGAGAAACGGCCCTCGATGGTGCGGGCCATCCGCAACATGTTCCACCGCATGAGCGCGACCGATCAGGATGTCCGCACCTGGCGTGGAATCGTGGCCTCGCTCGCGGCCCGGGCGCCGAGACGCGGCCGGAAACCGTCATAGTTCCGCCCCGTTTCTCCTATTGCGATTGCCTCAACCGATGCTTAGCTTCCGGCGGGGTAGGGAAGAGGGGCGATCATGCAAAGCTGTCGTTTTTATTGGGGCGTCGCCGCGGTCGCCGCGGTTCTGGTACTGAGCGCAGGAACGCCGCTCAAAGCCGCTGAGGAGGCTGCTGTGCGGCCCGCCGCCGAGGAGCTTGGTCAGCGCGCCGCAATCCCCCAAGGACAGCAAAAGGGCGGTCTCAGCGACAGCGCCGTGCGCGTGCTGCTGGGCTATGCCTTCTCGGTCATTCCCGAACAGCAACCAGGGCCCGATGGCAAGCAGGTCAAGCTCGACAAATCCGACCCGAACAAGTTCCTGATCCCCAGTGAGGAGGCGCGGCGCATCATCCGGGCGGCGACGCGTTCGGCCTATGCCGAGGCCTGCGAACTTCCCGATCTCGCCCAGGCCAACTATCAAGCCTTGATGCGGAGCGAGGGCGCCAAGAAAACTTGGACCGAGCCGCAATTGTTGATGGTGAATGCGCTCTACCTGTTCTCGGCCTCCTATTTTGCCGGGAACGTGAAGATCACCGACGACGGCCAAGCCCCCGCCGGCGCGCCGGGCGCGGCGAACCCGCCCAAGGAGGCCGCGTCGGGCCAGGAGACGAGCCTTGTTACGCCAAAGCGGCCGCAATGCCCGCCCGAGCAAAAGCAGAAGGTCGTGGCCGCCATCAACGCCTATGTTCAGTCCGTGCCGGCGGGACCGGCGCCAAAGGCCGCGGCGCCTGCCCCGGCCCCGGCGCCCGCTCAACCGGCCTCATCCAGCGCCAATTGACACTTTCCGCCATTAACGTGTAACAGAGCGCGGGCGGAGCCTTGGTTTCCTTGGCTTCGCGATGCCGGACTTGACGTTCGGCCGCTAGGCTCTCATCAGCTCGGTGCTTTCGACGGAAGCGGGGATCGGCCCCGCGAAAGCGCTTGATTTGACTTTGGAGTGTTGGACGCATGACGAAACGGGTTCACGCCAAGCATAAGATCGACCGAAGGCTCGGCGAGAATATCTGGGGCCGGCCGAAGAGCCCTTATAACAAGCGCGAATATGGCCCCGGCGAGCATGGACAGCGCCGCCGCGGCAAGCTTTCCGATTACGGCCAGCAGCTCCGCGCCAAGCAGAAGCTGAAAGGCTATTACGGCAATATCACCGAGAAGCAGTTCAAGGCGATCTATCACGAAGCGGCGCGGCTCCGCGGCGACACCTCCGAGAAGCTGATCGGGCTGCTCGAGCGCCGGCTCGACGCCATCGTCTATCGCGCCAAGTTCGTGCCGACCGTGTTCGCGGCGCGGCAATTCGTCAGCCACGGCCATGTGCGCGTCAACGGCCGGCGCGTCACGATCCCGAGCTATCGCTGCCGCGAGGGCGATGTCGTCGAGGTGAAAGACAAGGCCAAGGACGCCGGCATGGTGCTCGAGTCCTCGCAGAGCGCCGAGCGCCAGGTGCCCGACTATCTCGACGTCGATCACAACAAGATGACGGCGAAACTCACCCGCGTGCCGATGCTCTCCGACGTGCCCTATCCCACGATCATGGAGCCGAACCTCGTCGTCGAGTTCTACTCGCGCTAGGTCTCACCGCCCGGCGGCGAGGAGCGTGAGCCCGCCGGCGATCAACACCGCTCCAATTACCCTCGCCACGACGGCCCCGAACGGCGCGAGCTTTTCGACCGCCACGATGAGCGTGAGCCCCGCGATCCAGACGAGATTCATCACGCCGCCCACGAACAGAAGCAGCATGAGCACGGCGCAGCAGCCGAGGCAGTAGGCGCCATGGGCAACGCCCGTGCGGAAAGCGCCCGATAGGCCCGCGCGCCAATGGGCGGCGAGAAACGCCGCCGGCCCGCGGCAATGGTTGAGGCAGGCGGTCTTGAGCGGCGTCAACTGATAGAGACCGGCCGCGATCAGGAACCCTCCCGCGAGATGCGCCGGGCTCACGCTCATCATGGCCGACATCACGCCGATGCGCTCGAGGCCAAACTGAAGACATACGGCGAACAGACTGAAAAGACTCCAGACTGCAAGATAGCCGGACGCGAAGGCCGCGATGGCGGTCCGAACCGGCGCGGCACCGGCGTCGCCATCGGCCTTGCGCACGACACGGGCATAGAGCAGCACCATGGGCGCGGCTCCCGGCAGCATCATCGCCACCATCATGGCGACCCACATGAAGAAGACGATGAGCCAATAGGAGAGGGCCCAGGCGGTCCCGGGTGTGGGCGGGGCGGCGGGCACCCTCCAGCCGCTCATGGCGAAAGGGTCCATGCCGGTGCCTGCGCCCGCAAGCGTGGCAAACCAAGCGAGCAGCGCAAGCAGAACGAGGGCCGCAAGAACGACGGCGTCGTCGCGCTTGAACAGCGTCTCGATGGCGGTCATCGCCCCTGGCGCACCATGCCGCTCTGGCAAAGATGGATCTTGGCAAATTGTCCGTAAGTATCGTCGAGCTCGAATCGGATCGGGCCCATCGTCTTCGAAAAGCCGCGTCCGATCTCGGCCTCGAAGAACTCGAAGCCATTGGGTTGGACGATTCGGACGCGATGCTCGGCTCCTGTAATCGGATTGAGAATCGGCGCGCCTCTCATCTCGGCGACGCTGTCGATCCTCGCGCTTGCCGTGCGGGCGCCGATGTCCATCTCGAAGGTGAAGTCGGCGATGATCGGCTCGTGGAGAGCGTCGCAGGTCGAGACGAAAACGTGGAACATGGTGGCGCCGGGTTCGGTGTCCTCGCCCCGCACGATGCGGAGAAGGGCAGCCCGCTGCTCGGGCGTTGCGCGACGGTCGAGCACGTGCACGCATTCGCCTTTCCCTTCGTGAATGGGGCCGGGCCAGCGGAAAATCCCGGCAGCCTTCAGCCCGTCGAGCCGCGTCGACCCATGGAAGCCGCGCTCGATATCGTACACCGCCAAGGCGTGGCAGTGTCCGTGGGTCGGTAGGGCATTGAACTGGCAGGGACAGCCGTAGGAACAATTGCAATTGCCGAATTCGCGCCCCTTGATCTCCCATTCTGTCATTGGC
>DASTKZ010000123.1:0-4415 GCA_035715445.1 Methyloceanibacter sp. | reverse complement strand
GATGCCGGAATGGAGAATGAGGCCGACGGCGAAAGCGGCCGCCGTGACGGCCATGGCGATGAGCACGATCACATCGAGCATGGCAAGGCCTCCCGAATTGTCGCTCCGGCTCGCGGCCATGGCTGTCGTGCGCGCCAAATGTTCACCCTCGCGCGAAAATCATGCGGCGACAGCCCCCTCTAAAGCAACTCTCGATTTGGCCGCCGCGTCTTACGTTGATAGCAGTCCGCCGAGGCGAAACCAAGCCGCGAGGCTTCCCGGAGTCCCGGCGCTCCCGTTGAACGCCGATGCCAAATCGTCAAATTTATGGGCTAGGTTCTCGGTCTGAACGCATTCGAAGGGTCGCGCACCATGAAAATCACGTTCGTTCCTGTCATCGGGGCCACTGCTCTGCTTGGCCTGCTCGCCGTCTCGGCGCCCGCCCGCGCCGCCGATCCGACCCCTGCCGATCTGGTTGACGCCTTGAACGGCTTGTTCGGCAGGCCCCAAGGCACGCGGAGCGCCCACACCAAAGGATTTTGCCTCAAGGGTCAATTCACGCCCGCGCCCGACGCCGCCAAGATCTCCAAAGCCGCGCATTTTGCCAAGCCGGTCCCGATCACGGCGCGCTTCTCGCTTGGCGGCGGCAATCCGAATGCGCCCGACAATGCCAAGGACAATGTGCGGGGATTGGCGATCCGCTTCGACCTCGGCGGCGGCGCTTACACCGATCTCGTGATGATCTCGGCCCCGATGTTTTTCGTGAAGACGCCGGCCTTGTTCGTCGAATTCCTCAAGACGGTCGCTTCCGGCGACAAGGCAAAGCTCGACGCCTTTTTCGCCGCGCACCCGGAATCAACGCAACAGGCGGCCTGGCTCAACAGCCATCCGATCCCCGCAAGCTATGCCGGCGTCGATTATTTCGGCGTTCATGCCTTCACCTTTACCAATGCCGACGGCAAGAGCGCCCTAGTCAAATACAAGGCCATTCCCGATGCGGGCGAGCTCGGACTGACGGACGAAGAGGCGGCAAGCAAAGGTGTGAATTTCTACGACGAGGAGATGAAAGAGCGGCTCGGCAAGGGGCCGGTCTCCTTTGAGCTCGTGGCCATCGGCGGGCGTGACGACGATCAAACCAGCGACCCGACGCAGCGATGGGACGATGAGGATGGGCGCGAAACGACGCCGCTCGGCAAGATCAGCATCGAGGGGCTCGCACCGCCTTCGACTTGCGATGCGTTCGCGTTCCTCCCCGGGAACGTGACCGACGGCATCGCAGGACCGGCCGACGACCCCATCTTCCAGATCCGGTCGCAGGATTACGTCGTGTCGTTTACGCGCCGGCAGGCTCAATAACACAAATCTGGTCCGGCTAAGGTCCCCTGCCTTGACAGAGCAGGCAGGCGACAGTATCTCCAGCCCAGCGCTTGGCACTCGCTTCGGTTGAGTGCCAAGCCGGCACATTCCTTAATTTTCCAAGCACAGTTCGCGGAGCAAAATCCATGAAATTCAGACCCTTGCACGATCGCGTGGTCGTGCGCCGGCTCGAGGAGGAGCAAAAGACCAAAGGCGGGATCATCATCCCCGACACCGCGGCGGAGAAGCCGCAGACCGGCGAGGTGATCGCGGCCGGGCCCGGCGCCCGCGGCGAGGACGGCAAGCTCCAGCCCATGGGCGTCAAGGCCGGCGACAAGGTGCTGTTCGGCAAATGGTCGGGCACCGAAGTCAAAATCGACGGCAAGGAACTCCTCATCATGAAGGAGTCCGACATCATGGGAATTCTCGGCTAACCCCCTACCCCCCTGCAAAAATCCAAAAGTGAATCGGAGCGAAGTGAAATGGCAGCGAAAGATGTGAAGTTTTCGGCCGAGGCCCGTGAGCGCATGATGCGCGGCGTCGACGTCCTCGCCAATGCGGTGAAGATCACGCTCGGGCCCAAGGGCCGCAACGTGATCCTCGAAAAGTCGTTCGGCGCGCCGCGCTCGACCAAGGACGGCGTGACCGTGGCCAAGGAGATCGAGCTCGAGGACAAGTTCGAGAACATGGGCGCGCAGATGCTGCGCGAGGTCGCCTCCAAGACCAACGACACCGCCGGCGACGGCACCACGACGGCGACAGTGCTGGCGCAGGCGATCGTGCGCGAAGGCCTGAAGGCCGTCGCCGCCGGCATGAACCCGATGGACCTCAAGCGCGGCATCGACAAGGCCGTGATCGACGTCGTCGACGAGATCAAGAAGCAGTCGAAGAAAGTGAAGGGCTCCGACGAGATCGCCCAGGTCGGCACCATCTCCGCCAACGGCGAGAAGGCGATCGGCGACATGATCGCCGAGGCCATGCAGAAAGTCGGCAATGAGGGCGTCATCACCGTCGAGGAAGCGAAGAGCCTCGACAGCGAGCTCGAAGTGGTCGAGGGCATGCAGTTCGACCGCGGCTACATCTCTCCCTATTTCATCACCAATGCCGAGAAGATGGTGGCCGACCTCGAGAGCCCGTACATCCTGATCTACGAGAAGAAGCTGTCGGGCCTGCAGTCGCTCCTGCCCCTGCTCGAGGCGGTGGTGCAGTCGGGACGCCCGCTGCTCGCGATCGCCGAAGACGTCGAGGGCGAGGCGCTTGCCACCCTCGTGGTCAACAAGCTTCGCGGCGGCTTGAAGGTCGCGGCCGTCAAGGCCCCCGGCTTCGGCGACCGCCGCAAGGCCATGCTGCAAGATATCGCCGTGCTCACCGGCGGCGAGCTGATCTCCGAGGATCTCGGCATCAAGCTCGAGAACGTCACCGTCGAGATGCTGGGCAAGGCGAAGAAAGTGTCGATCACCAAGGACGACACCACGATCGTCGACGGCGCCGGCAAGAAGCCCGACATTCAGGCGCGCATCGGCCAGATCAAGCAGCAGATCGAGGACACCACCTCCGACTACGATCGCGAGAAGCTGCAAGAGCGGCTGGCGAAGCTCGCCGGCGGCGTTGCCGTGATCAAGGTCGGCGGCGCGACCGAAGTCGAGGTGAAGGAGAAGAAGGACCGTGTTGACGACGCGCTCAACGCGACCCGCGCCGCGGTCGAGGAAGGCATCGTGCCGGGCGGCGGCGTGGCGCTTCTATGGGCCGCGAAAGCGCTCAAGACCAAGGGCGACAACGACGACCAGGACGCGGGCGTCAATATCGTGCGCCGCGCGCTCCAGGCTCCGATCCGCCAGATCGCCGAGAACGCCGGCGTCGAAGGCTCGATCGTGGTCGGCAAGGTGACCGATCAGAAATCGCCGTCCTTCGGCTACGATGCCCAGAACAACGAGTATGGCGACCTGATCGCCAAGGGCATCATCGACCCGGCCAAGGTGGTGCGCACGGCGCTGCAGGACGCGGCCTCCGTCGCCGGCCTGCTCGTGACGACCGAGGCGGGCGTCGCCGAGGCGCCGAAGAAGAAGGAAGAGCATTCGCACATGCCGGGCGGCGGCATGGGCGGCATGGACATGATGTAGTCCGCGCTTCGCGAAAGGCCCCTACGTCAACGGAAGGGGCGGCCTCACGGCCGCCCCTTTTCGCGTGCAAAGCGCTCACTTCACTTCGGGCTTTCGGAAAACTGGGGCTTACGGAAACGTAATTTCCTCGAAAGACGATTTTGGCCCTATCGTCGCACGGGCGAGCGCCCCCGCGCCCCGGAGCCGCCTTCAAGAATGGCGAATTTCAAGACAACGTACAAAGACTTCACCGGCATCGCCTTCCCCTATTTCTGGTCCGAGGACCGCTGGGCCGGGCGCGTGCTGCTCTCGGCCGTGATCGCGCTCCAGCTGTTCCAGGTCTGGCTGAACATCCAATTCAACACCTGGTACAACACCTTCTACACGGCGCTGCAAAACAAGGACTGGGACACCTTCATCTGGCAGATCGGAGTGTTCAGCCTACTTGCCGCCTTCTTCATCGTCAGCGCCGTCTATCAGCTCTATTTGCAGCAATGGCTGCAGATCCGCTGGCGCAATTGGCTGACCCAACGCTATCTCGGGCGCTGGCTCGGCCAGGGCACGCACTACCGCATGCGGCTCAAGGGCGATCAGGCCGACAACCCCGATCAGCGCATCGCCGACGACGTCCGCGAGTTCGTCGACAACACGCTCAATATCGGCATCGCGCTCCTCGGCTCGATCGTCACGCTCGTGTCCTTCGTCGTGATCTTGTGGACCCTGTCGGCGACGACGCCGCTGATCATCGGGTCGAAGTCGTTCGAGATTCCCGGCTATCTGGTCTGGGCCGCGCTGATCTACGCCATTCTCGGCACGTGGGTGACCCATATCGTCGGGCGCCCCCTCATCAAGCTCAATTTCGATCAGCAGCGCTACGAGGCCGATTTCCGCTTCTCGCTGGTGCGGTTGCGCGAGAACGCCGAGGAAGTGACCCTGCTCGCGGGCGAGGAAGCGGAAGGGGCGCGCCTCCGCGACCGGTTC
>DASTKZ010000122.1:0-3434 GCA_035715445.1 Methyloceanibacter sp. | reverse complement strand
TACTCGTTGCGGCCATAGGTCGGGTCCGAGAAATAGATGCTGCCGTCCGACTTCACCACGATATCGTTGGGGCTGTTCAGCTCCTTGCCAGCGTAATGGCTCGCAATCACGGTGCTGCTGCCGTCCGCCTCGGTGCGGGTGACCTTGCTGGTCGCGTGCTCGCACACAAGCAGACGCCCCTGGCGGTCCCAGGCGAGCCCGTTCGACTGCGCGCACGGTTTACGGAACGTCGCAACCTCGCCGCGCGCGCTCCATTTGCGCATGTGGTCGCCGGGCATGTCGCTGAACAGGAGATACTTCTCCCGCCCATGCCAGAGCGGCCCCTCAGTGAACAGGAAGCCGGTCGCGATTTGCTCGATTGGGACCGCATCGCCGACGACTCCGTGGAACGCCGGGTCGCGGATCTCGACGTTCGCGTCCTTTGGGCCAATGTCGTTCATGTCTTGGCCTGCTGCTTCTTCAGGATGTCGACGCGCGTGTTGCCGACATACCAGTCCGTCGCCGGCAGCTCGTCGAACACGACCCACACCGCCTCGGGCGGTAATTGTGCAAGCTCGCTCACCGCCGCGACCACGCGGCGAGCCATCTCGTCCTTGCGCTCTTGTGGATGGCCTTCGAGGATCTGGATGTTCACGAATGGCATATGCTTCCTCCTTCGTTATGCGGCAGACAGTGCGAGCAGTTCATCGCGCAGGCGCGGGTTGTCGCGCAGTTCGGCGGCTGCGCCCGCAAAGCGCACCGCGCCTTTCTCCAGCACGTAGACGCGATCGGCGAGCGCGAGCGAGAAGTCGACGCCTTGTTCGGCGAGCAGGATGGTGAGACCCTCGCGCTTCAGGCGGCTCACCTGCTCGAGCATGCTTTCGACCACCAGCGGCGCAAGGCCTTCGGACGGCTCGTCGAGCAGCAGCAGGTCCGGATTACCCATTAGGGTGCGGCCGATTGTGAGCATCTGCTGCTCGCCGCCGGAGAGAAACCCGCCCTGCCGGTTTGCAAGCTCGCTGAGCTTGGGGAACAGGCCATACACCGCCTCGACGGTCCAGTAGCCAGAACGGCCGGCTGCGCGCGCCGCGACGTCGAGATTCTCCCACACGGTCAGCTCGGCGAAGATGCGGCGGTTTTCTGGCACGAAGCCGAGGCCGAGGCGGGCAATGCGATGCGGCGGCAACCCGGTGATGTCCGTCCCGTCGAACACGATTCGGCCCGAGGAGGGCGGAGTCAGTCCCATGATGGCCCGCATGGTCGTGGTCTTGCCGACGCCGTTGCGTCCGAGCAGGCAGACGCACTCGCCGCGCGCAACGGTGAGCGAGATGCCAAACAGCACCCGTGACGAGCCGTAGGCGGCGTGGATGTCGTAGACTTCGAGCAGGCTCAATGTCGCCCCCCGAGATAGACGCGCCGCACTTCCGGGTTCGCGCGGACCTCCGCCGGCGTTCCCTCCGTGATCAGCTTGCCTTGATGCAGCACCGCGATTTTCTGCGCGATCGAGAACACGACGTCCATGTCGTGCTCGGTGAACAGGAGCGTGAGCTTGCGCTCCGCAACCACGCGTCCGAGGAGCCGAATCGCCTCTCGCGTCTCGCTCGCTGACATGCCCGCCGTCGGCTCGTCGAGCAACAGGAGCTTTGGATCGCTCGCCAGCGCGATCCCAAGCTCAAGCTGCTTCTGCACGCCGTGGGATAGTTCGCCGCCAACTGCGTTCGCCTGTTCGGCGAGGCCGAGTGAGGAGAGAAGCGCCATCGTCTCGTCGCGATAGAGCCCCTCGGCCCGGCCCCAGAAGTTGCGCGCCTGCCCGCCATGCGCGATCAGTGCCGCCTGCACGTTTTCAAACACTGTGAGCTTGCGGAAGATATTCGTGTGCTGGAACGAGCGGCCGACGCCCATACGGCAGATCGCGTGTGGGGCGGATGTGGTGATGTCGCGGCCCTCCAATGCGACGCTGCCGCCGTCCGCGCGAAGGTGGCCGGTGACCAGGTTGAACAGCGTGGACTTGCCGGCGCCGTTCGGTCCGATCACCGCCGTGATGCCGCGCGCCGGCACCGCAAGGCTCACGCCGTCGACCGCGGTGAATCCGTTGAAGGACTTGCGGATCTTGTAGACCTCAAGCATCGCGCCGCCCCCGTACTCGCGCGATACCGGCGCTCAGCGTCCCAACGATGCCGCCCGGGAACACGAACAGCAGCACGATCAGGATCGAGCCGAGAATGAACGGCCAGTACTGCGTATAGGCGGTGATCTGCTGGTTCAGCACGATCAGTACGGCCGCGCCGACCGCCGGGCCCCAGAAATGCCCCATGCCGCCAAGGATCACCATGATGAGGACTTCGGCCGACTTGGCCCAGTAGGCGAAGTCCGGGAAGACCCCGCGATTGAAGATGCCGAACAGCGCGCCGGCAAAACCCGCGAAGGCGCCCGCCACCACGAATGCTGCGAGCTGGTAGCGCCGCACGTTGATCCCGACGAACTCGGCGCGCTCAGGGTTCTCGCGGATTGCCGTCAGCACGCGGCCGAACGGTGAGCCGACGACGCGCTGGAGCAGCACGAAGGCAACGCCAGTCAACACGAGCACGATGAGATAGAACTTGTCGCCGGAGCGCAGCCCGTCGAGCAGCGGCAGCGCCCCCATCCAGTCCATGCTCGGATAGGGGATGTTGCTGAAGCCCTGCTCGCCGCCGGTGACGGAATTCCACTTGAAGCACACCGCCCAGACGATTTGCGCGAAGGCGAGCGTGAGCATCGAGAAATAGATCTTGGTCGAGCGCACGCAAAATGCGCCGAACAAGAGCGCCCAGGCGGCAGCGTTCGCGGTGCCGGCGATGAGCGCGAGCGCGAAAGGCACGCCGTACGTCTTCATCAGTATCGCGCAGGTATAGGCGCCGATGCCGAAATAGGCGGCGTGGCCGAACGAGACGAGACCGGTGTAGCCAAGCAAAAGGTTCAGACTGACCGCGAACAGCGCGAGGATCGCGATATCGGTTGCGAGGAAGGTGTAGAAGCGCGAGCCGAGCCACGGCACACAAGCTGCTGCGAGAAACATCAGCGCCACCCAGGGGATGCGATGATGAAGCGACGGCTGCATCGCCTTACCCTTTCAGCGGCCGGCCGAGCAGGCCGGAGGGCCGGACCACCAGCACCAGCGCCATCAAGGCGAACACCGCGAAGATCGAGAAGCCCGGCAGGATCAGGATGCCGAACGCGAGCACTTGCCCGAAAATGAGCGCGCCGAGGAACGTGCCCCAGAACGAGCCAAGGCCGCCGATCACGACCACGATGAACGCCTCGACGATGATATCGACGTCCATGCCGGGCACGATGCTGCGTACCGGGGTCACCAACGCGCCGCCGAGGCCGGCGAGGAACGAGCCTGCCATGAACATCAGCGTATAGAGCTTGCCGACATCGGCACCGAGCGCGGCGAGCATCTCGCGGTCGTAGGC
>DASTKZ010000121.1:0-28030 GCA_035715445.1 Methyloceanibacter sp. | reverse complement strand
CGTACCCCTTGAAGGAATGTAGTCACTTGCTATCCCGGGGCGAAACTCAAATAAGGATCACATCCCGACAGGGAGGATGCCGCCATGCACTCGCTTCTTTGCGCATTGATCGTCTTCGTAGCGGTTGGGTCTGGCTGGTCTCCTTTCTCGTCGAAGCGCTGAGGCCGAAGCCGAAACCGCCGGCGAAGCTCTCCTGGGCGCCCGCGATCCCCATTGAGGACCGTCGAGGTCGGGGGCAACAAGCTCCGCTACATCAAAACCGGCAAGGGGCCCGGTGCTTGTCCTTCTCCATACGCTTCGGACGCAACTCGACTTGTTTTAGAAGATCGTGCCGGAGCTTTCCAAACACTTCACCGTCTATGCCTTCGACTATCCCGGCCATGGATATTCCGACATTCCCGCGGGACGCTACGACGCTGCCTTCTTCACCGCGGCCGTCGAGGGCTTTCTCGACAAGCTCAATCTCCGCGACGTAACGCTCGCGGGCGTCTCGATCGGCGGCTCGCTCGCGCTCCTCCTCGCCGCGCGGCACAACCCCCGTGTCGCGCGGGTGATCGCCATCAACCCTTACGACTACGGCAAGGGCCGCGGGCTCGCGCGCGACGGACCGATCGCCTCGCGGGTGACCTACGCCTCGCTTCTCCCCTTCATCGGCGAGACCGTCACGCGGCTCAGGAATTCCATGGTCGTCGGGGCGGTGTTCCGCGGCGGCGTTGCCGATCCCGACGGCATACCGCCTGCGCTCGCGGAGGAGATGTATTTGGTGGGAAATCGCCCCGGGCATTACCAGGCCTTCCTCACCTTGTTGCGAAACGGGGCGAGCTGGGAGGCTGCCGCCAAGGATTACCGCCGCATCGAGATTCCGGTTCTGCTCGTGTGGGGGGACCATGACTGGGCAAGGAAGGAAGAACGCGAGCACGACCGCGCACTCATCCCGAGCGTGGAGATGGTCACGGTGGAAAAGAGCGGGCACTTCCTGCCGCTCGACCGGCCGCGTGAATTGACCGAACTGATCGTCCGCTTCGCGGGCGCCTGAACCTATTCCAGCGTGGAGATCGTTTCCGCCGTCGCCGGCGGATGCGGCTTGGAGATGATGAAGGCCGAGACGTCCCAGGCTTGCTGAACGGTGAGCAGCGACGCCAGGTAATTGACCCCCATCGGCATGTTGTCGCGGATGTAAGACGCGGCATAAGCCGTCTTGGCCATGCCGGCGCCCGCGTTGAAACTCGCCTCGCCCCACAGCGGCGGAATCGAATAGCCGACGCCGGGGCTCGGCTTCGGCTCGCCTTGCCCGTCTTCCTTGTGGCAGGTCGCGCAGAGCTTGGCGTAGACCTCCTCCCCGCGCCGCGCGTCCGGCGGCAAAGCCGGGTTCGCGATCGGCCGCAAGCCCATGCCGGCAACGCGCACGCCTTCCGGGCTGCCATGGCCCGCGAATTTGAGGTAGGCGATGATCGCCTCCATCTCGCGGCCCTCGCTCGGCAAGTCTTTGCCGTTGAGGCTCCGCCGCATGCAGCCATTGATGCGATCGGTCAGCGTCAGAACCTGGTCGTCGACCATCATGGGAAATGTCGCAAAGGTGGAAACATAGGGCGCGGCGAAGGGCTGCAATCCGGCATTGAGATGACAGTTCTGGCAGGAGAGATCGTTGCCGGCAAAGCGCATGGCGGGGTCGGTGGCGTTCTTGCCGATATGCCGGGGGGTGTTGACGATCAGATCCTTGCCGTAGCGGATAAGATCGTTCTCGGGCCCCGGTCCAAGCTTGGCGATATCGGCGGCGTACCAATCGACCGGCCGGTCGAGCACATAATGGGTTACATAATAGGCCAACCCAGCGCCCGCCGCGGTGCCGAGCAGGAGCCCAAGGACAATGCCAAAGCCCGACCCCTGTCGCATCCTTTTGCCTCCCACCCCATATTGTTAGATGTTCCCATGATAGCCATCTCGACTTGCAACTCCGCAAGCCCGTT
Organism: Methyloceanibacter sp.; assembly: GCA_035715445.1. GTDB lineage: Bacteria > Pseudomonadota > Alphaproteobacteria > Rhizobiales > Methyloligellaceae > Methyloceanibacter. The sequence continues at coordinate 26,063 of DASTKZ010000121.1, read as the reverse complement.
CGGCGATCATCCCAAACGATGAACCAAAGAGCCTCTAAAAACGCGCACGTGGCGACCGACCCGGTCTGCGGCATGATGGTTGACCCGCATGCGGGGAAGCCAACCGAGCAGTTTCGCGGTCACACCTACTTTTTCTGCTCCGAGGGCTGTCGCAAAAAGTTCGCTGCCGACCCCGCCCGCTATCTGGACAAGACGGGAGAGCCCGCGCCGTTCCCGACCGGCACGCTCTATACCTGCCCGATGCATCCGCAAATCGTCCAGGAAGGGCCGGGCCACTGCCCCATTTGCGGCATGAGCCTCGAGCCCATGGGGGCGGCGCCCGAGGACACCGACAATCCCGAGCTCATCGATTTCACCCGCAGGCTGTGGGTAGCGGCGCCGCTTGCGCTCGCGCTCCTCGCCATGGACATGGGCGCTCACGTCTTCGGCGTCGATCTCCTCCCCTTCCTCTCGCCGCAGGCGCAAAGCTGGCTGAAGCTCGCCCTCGCCATTCCCGCCGTGCTGTGGTGCGGCTGGCCGTTCTTCGAGCGCGGGATCGCCTCGATCCGCTCGGGCTTCCTCAACATGTTCACGCTGATCGCGCTCGGCACCGGCGCGGCGTTCCTCTACAGCGTCGTCGCCACGATGGCGCCCGGCCTGTTCCCACCCTCGATGCGCGACGCGCATGGCCTCATCCCCACCTATTTCGAGGCGGCCGCGGTGATCGTGGCCCTCGTCCTCGTCGGCCAGGTGCTCGAGCTTCGGGCGCGCGAGAAGACGGGCGGCGCTATTCGCGCGCTGCTCGACCTTGCGCCCAAGACCGCGTTGCGCGTGCTCTCGGGCGGCAAGACCGAGACCGTGCCGCTCGCGGAGGTCGTTGTCGGCGATATCTTGCGGGTCCGACCCGGCGACAAGATCCCGATCGACGGCACCGTGATCGAGGGCAAGAGCGCTGTCGATGAATCGATGCTGACAGGCGAGCCGATCCCGGTCGAGAAGGCGACCGGCGACCACGTCACCGGCGGCACGCTGAACGGCTCCGGCAGTTTCGACATGCGCGTCGATCGCACCGGCGCCGCGACTACGCTCGCGCGGGTGGTCGAGATGGTCGCCTCGGCGCAACGGTCGCGCGCGCCGATCCAGGCGCTCGCCGACACCGTCTCGGGCTATTTCGTGCCGGCCGTGATCGCCGTCGCGGTTATCGCATTCATCGCCTGGTACCTGGTCGGCCCGGCGCCGCAATTGGCTTACGCGCTCGTCGCCGCCGTGACCGTGCTCATCGTCGCCTGTCCTTGCGCGCTCGGTCTCGCCACGCCGATTTCCATCATGGTGGCGACCGGACGGGGCGCGGAGGCGGGCGTGCTGGTGCGAAACGCAGCGGCGCTCGAGCGTCTCGCCAAGGTGGACACGCTCGTCATCGACAAGACGGGGACCTTGACCGAGGGTAAGCCCGCTCTGACCGGCGTCGAGACCATGCCGGGCTTTGCCTCCGACGAGGTCTTGCGGCTTGCGGCCTCGCTCGAAGCGGGCAGCGAGCATCTGCTCGCCGCCGCGATCCTGCGCGGCGCCGAAGCGCGTGGGCTCAACCTCGACAAGGTCGTAGATTTCGGCGCCGTGACCGGCCAGGGCGTCAAGGGACGCGTGGCCACGCGCAAGGCTCTCCTTGGCAATCAGCGCTTTATGGAAGGAGCGAAGATCGATCCCTCGCCGCTGGCGGCCTCGGCCGAGACGCGGCGGAAGGAGGGTGAGACAGTGATGTTCCTCGGCGTTGACGGCAAGCTTGCCGGGCTCGTTGCCGTGGCCGACCCGATCAAGACGACCGCCGCGGAAGCCATTGCCAAGCTTCACCGCCTCGGCCTCAAAATTGTGATGGCGACCGGCGACAACGAGACGACGGCGAAGGCCGTCGCCGCGCGGCTCGGCATCGACGAAGTGCGCGCGGGGCTCCGGCCCGAGGACAAGCTCACCATCATCAAGGGCTTGCAAGCGAAGGGCGCGGTCGTGGCTATGGCCGGTGACGGCATCAACGACGCGCCGGCGCTGGCCCAGGCCGATGTCGGCATCGCCATGGGCACTGGCGCCGACGTCGCCATGGAGAGCGCAGGCCTCACCCTGCTCAAAGGCGACCTCCGCGGCGTGGTGCGCGCGGTCAACCTCGCCCGCGCCACCATGCGCAACATCAAGGAGAATTTGTTCTTCGCCTTCGTCTACAATGCGCTCGGCGTTCCGGTCGCCGCAGGCGTGCTCTACCCCGCCTTCGGCATCCTGCTCTCGCCGATCATCGCCGCGGCGGCCATGAGCTTCTCCTCGGTCTCGGTCGTCGGCAACGCGCTCCGCTTGCGCGGCGTCGATCTCGATTAGTCGGTCACGGTCAAACGGGGTTTCGTTCATGCAAGAGTTGAGCCGCAAGCCGAAGCTGCTCGTGGACTACGCGCCGCCCGATTATCTCATCGAGGCGGTCGAGCTCGACGTTGTGCTCGATCCGGGCGAAACGCGCGTCAACGCCAAGCTCAATGTCGGGCCAAATCCTGAAGCGGCGGGCGGCAAACGGCCGCTCGTGCTCAACGGCGAAGGACTTGTCCTCAAGAGCCTCGCGCTGAATGGCAGGCGTCTTGCGCCGGAGGAATACGCCGTCACCGAGACCGCGCTCACGATCGCTTCCGTCCCGGCCGAGCCGTTCACGCTCGACATCGCGACCACCTGCAATCCCGACGCCAATACCGCGCTCTCCGGCCTCTACCGATCGCGCGGCACCTATTGCACCCAGTGCGAGCCGGAAGGTTTCCGCCGCATCACCTACTTCATCGACCGGCCCGACGTGCTTGCCGTCTATACCGTGCGCATCGAGGCCGACCGCGCCGCGGTGCCCGTGCTACTCTCGAACGGCAATCCCCTGGCGCAAGGCGACATTCCCGGCACCGGGCGCCATTTCGCCATTTGGCACGACCCCTTCCCCAAGCCGTCTTATCTCTTTGCTCTCGTCGGCGGCAATCTCGCCCGCGTGCCCGACAGCTTTGTCACCGCCTCGGGCCGCAAGGTCGACCTCGCCATCTATGTCGAGCCGGGCAAGGAGGATCGCTGCGCCTGGGCGATGGAGTCGCTGAAACGCGCCATGCGCTGGGACGAGGAGCGGTTCGGCCGCGAATACGATCTCGATGTGTTCAACATCGTCGCCGTCAGCGATTTCAACATGGGCGCGATGGAGAACAAGGGCCTCAATATCTTCAACGACAAGCTCGTGCTCGCGCGTCCCGACACCGCGAGCGACGCCGACTACGCCTCGATCGAAGGGGTGATCGCGCACGAGTATTTTCACAACTGGACCGGTGACCGCGTCACCTGCCGCGACTGGTTCCAGCTCTGTCTTAAGGAGGGGCTCACCGTCTTCCGCGATCAGGAATTCACCGCCGACACGCGCTCAGGGCCGGTCGAGCGCATCGCCGCCGTGCGCCTTCTGAAGACGCATCAATTCCCCGAGGACGCCGGGCCGCTCGCCCATCCCGTGCGCCCCGCCTCTTACATCGAGATCAACAACTTCTACACGGCGACCGTCTACGAGAAGGGCGCCGAGCTCTGCCGCATGTTGCAGACGCTTCTCGGCCGCGACGGCTTCCGCAAAGGGCTCGACCTCTATTTCGAGCGCCATGACGGCCAAGCCGTTACGGTCGAGGATTTCGTCGCGGCGATGGCCGACGCGAGCGGCCGCGACCTCTCCCAATTCATGCTGTGGTACACCCAGAGCGGCACGCCCGAATTGGCTTGCGGGCTCGACTACGATGCGCGCGCCAAAACGGCACGGCTGTCGGTCACTCAGGTCGTTCCGCCGACGCCCGGCCAGGCGAAGAAGAAGCCGATGATGATCCCGCTCAAGCTCGGGCTGATCGGCGCCAATGGCGATGAGCTGCCGCTGAAGCTCGATGGCGCTCAGCTGAGCGACGGCCTGATCGAAGTGACGGATCGCGAGCAGGTCTTCACCTTCCGCGACGTCCCCTCTCTGCCGACGCCGTCTTTGCTCCGCGGTTTCTCGGCGCCGGTTCGCATCACCACCGGCCTCGATGCCGGCAGGATCGAGTTCCTGATGACGCATGACAGCGACCCGTTCAACCGCTGGCAGGCGGCGCAGACTTACGCCACAAATCTTCTCACCGCCGCCGCGCGGGACGGCGACGGATCGAAGCTTGCGGGCCGCGACGGCGCCGAGCGTCTCGCCGAGGTCCTCGGCGCAACCGCGAGCGATGCGGGCCTGCTCCCCGCCTATCGCGCCGAATTCCTCAAGCTTCCGGGCGAATCCGATATCGCGCGCGAGCTTGGCCGCAATGTCGATACCGATGCCGTGCACCGCGTGCGCGAGTCCTTGCGCGCGGAGATCGGCAACGCGCTACGCGAGACCTTGGCCGCGCTATACGAGAGTTCGCAGCCGCGCGGGCCCTATTCGCCGGATGCCGCGAGCGCCGGCTTGCGGGCCTTGCGGAGCGCGACGCTCGACCTACTCGTCGCGACCGGGGCGGCCGCCGAGGTCGCGCGCGCCGAACTTCACTACCGCGAGGCGACCAACATGACGGACGCCATCGCCGCCCTCTTCATCCTGTCGCAGCTGTCGGGTCCCGAGGGGCAAGCCGCGCTCGAACACTTCTACGCGCGCTGGCAGGACGAGCCTCTGGTGCTCGACAAGTGGTTCGCGGTGCAGGCGCGGGCGGCGCGGGCAAATTCGGTCGAGACGGTTGCGGCGCTGCTCTCCCACCCGAAATTCTCGCTGAAGAACCCCAATCGCATCCGCGCGCTGATCGGAAGCTTCATCCACTCCAATCCGACCGGCTTCAACCGCGCCGACGGGGCCGGTTACCGCCTTCTTGCCGCCCAGGCGCTCGAAATCGACCGGTTCAACCCGCACGTGGCGGCGCGGCTGTTGGGCGCCTTCGAAAGTTGGCGCATCCTCGAAAAGAAGCGCCAGGGCCACGCCAAGGCGGCGCTCGAAGGCCTGGCGGCCCAGTCCTTGTCCACCGACAGCTACGAGATCGTCAGTAAAACCTTGGGCGGGGCCTAGGAGTCGGGGGCAACGTCAACGGGTTATTAACCGATTTTCCACAGCTTTAGTCTGGACAGAGAGAGCCTCCATCGATTCCAATGCGATGAGGGCGATTCGGAGATGCGGCACGTCTCCGGCTCGAAGCAGGAGAACGTCAGGGGGACCGAATGGCGCAGGCGCGTTCGGCGCGCGAGGGATTCGGATTCGCGGGTCCGCTTTGGCTGGACCTCCGCGACCTCGTCGGCCGCTATTTCCCTGACAGCGAGCGGGTTCGCCGCCTCCTTCCCTTCCTGCTCGCGGGCTTTGCCGCCGTCGCCATCCTCGGTTTCGCCGCCCAACTCATTTCAGGCAAGCGCGCCGCCTTCGCCGACGCCGAGCACCGCCTCGAACTGATCGCCGACGGGACCGCGGCGAACCTCAAGGACAAGAAGCTCAAGCCCGACAGCGATTGGCAGAAGGCGCTCGCCGATAGCCTGCCGAAGCGTGCGCTCGGGATGGAGCGCGTCATTTTGCTTGCTGACGTCGAAGGCAACATCAAAGCCCGCGCGCCGCTCGATGGTGCCCCGAAAGGCGATCTTCTGGCCGTGCTCGGCCCCCAACAGCCTCTCACCACCTTCGGCGCGGAGGCCGGCGTCCTGCGCCTTGCCCTCTTCGACGGAACCGACGCTTTTGTCGCCGCGCGCAACGTCGGCGACAGCCAGCTCGCGTTCATCCAGCCGGTCGATGCGGCGCTTGCCGATTGGCGGCAGGGAGCGCGGCTTGAGATTACCCTTCTCGTGCTTACCGGGCTTGTGCTCGCTCTACTCGCGGGCGGGCTGTGGACTCTCGCTCCTATTTCGGCCCGCGCCGAAAGCGGCAGCCTCGCCGGAGAGCTGGCCGATTCCCTCCCCGGCTGCGGCGTGTGGCGGTGGAATCTCGCCCGCGGCCATGTGAACTGGTCGGCGCAGATGTACCGGCTGCTTGGCCTCGACCCCAACGACAAGGCCATGGCCTTCGGCGCCGTCGCACGCGCGCTCCACCCCGAGGACGATCTCCGCGGCGAAGTCGACCGGCACTTGCGCGAGGGTCTCTCCCAATTCGACCGCTCTTTCCGGCTCCGTCACGCGGCCGGCCATTGGGTCACGGTGAGGCTCCGCGGCGAGATCGCGCGCGGGCCCGATCGCGAGCCCTACCTCACCGGCATCGCCGTCGTCCCCGAGACCGCCGACGCTGCCGTCCCGGTCGGCTCGGCCGACGAGAATGCGCGGCTGCGGGACGCGGTGGAAACGATTTCCGAGGCCTTCGTGCTGTGGGACCGGGAAAATCGCCTGGTGATGTGCAACAGCAAATATCAGCAGTTTCACGGCCTCAGCGACGACATGGTGCGGCCCGGCAGTCCCTATGAGGAGGTGATCGCCGGCGCATCGGAGCCGATCGTCTCCAAGCGCGTGAGCATGACCGGTTCCGACGATGACGACAGCCGCACCTACGAGGCGCAGATCGAGGACGGGCGCTGGCTGCACATCAACGAGCGCCGGACCCGCGACGGCGGCTATGTCAGCGTCGGCACCGACATCACCGTGTTGAAGCAGAGCCAGCAACGCCTCGCTGACAGCGAGCAGCAGCTCCGCGCGAGCGTCGCCGAACAAAAGCTCTCGAGCCGCGAGCTCGAGCAGCAAAAGCAACAACTGGTTGATCTCGCCGAGAAATATGCGCTGGAGAAGAACCGGGCCGAGGCGGCCAATCAGGCTAAATCCGAGTTCCTCGCCAATATCAGCCACGAGCTGCGCACGCCGCTCAACGCCGTGATCGGCTTCTCCGAAGTGATGACGCAATCGCTGTTCGGTCCTGTCGGCCATCCCAAGTACCAGGAATACGCCCGCGACATTCTCGCCAGCGGCAACTATCTGCTCGAAGTCATCAACGACATTCTCGACATGTCGAAGATCGAGGCCGGCCGCATGTCGCTCGATGTCGGCAGGGTCGATCTCGCCGATATCGTCGCCGACAGCATGAAGGTGGTGAGCCAGGCAGCCGCTGAGCGCAATATCACGGTCTCGCGCCACGGGCCGCAGCACCTGCCGCTGGAGGCCGACCGGCGCGCGCTCAAGCAGGTTTTCCTCAACCTGCTCTCCAACGCGGTCAAATTCACCCGCGACGGCGGCAGCGTCGATGTGCATCTCGCGCGTACGCGCGGCTATGTGAAGATTGCCATCAGGGATACCGGCATCGGCATTGCCGAGGCCGACATCGTCAAGCTCGGCAAGCCCTTCGAGCAGGTCGAGAACCAATTCTCCAAGAGCCATCAGGGCAGCGGGCTTGGCCTTGCCATCTCGCGCGCGCTGGTCGAGCTGCATGGCGGCACGCTCCGCATCACGAGCCGCGAAGGCCAGGGCACGACCGTAACCTGCATGCTGCCGTTGCAGCCGGCGGTCGCCGACAAGGCGCCGAAACTCGCGGCGGCCTCCGCCTAGAAGAACCGCCTCCCCGTCTTATGCCACGATGCGGTCGAAGGCCTCGTGCACGGCGGTAAGCGTATCTTTGAGCGTCGCTTCGAGCGTGGCGAAATCCGGCATCTCGGCGGCGCGGGCGAGCAAGTCCTTCAGCGCGCGCGGCGCCTCATCGGCGACGAACGGCTTGTCGAGACAGAGCCGTAGCACCTGCGTCAGCGTGTGATAGAGCCGAGCCGCGGGAATGAGGATCTCGGCATCGCCGGGCGCGAGCGCGCCGGAAGCGGCAAGCTTCGCGAGCGCCGTCTCGGTATTCTGGTCGAGCAGGTCCACATGCTTCGCTGCCGACACGATCTGAAGAAACTGGGCGATGAATTCGAGGTCGATCAGCCCGCCGCGCACCTGCTTCAGGTCCCAGATATCGATGCTTCCCTTCTCGCCGGCGATCTTGTCCCGCATCGTCCTGACATCGGCCGCGACCGCCTTCCTGTCGCGGGGCGCGGAGAGAACGTCCTTGATCGTGGACTCGATCTTGCGCCTGAGCGGGAGAGGCCCGCTCACGACGCGCGCCCGCGTGAGCGCAAGATGCTCCCAGGTCCAGGCCGAGCCTTTCTGGTAGGCGGTGAAGCTTGAGAGCCTGGTCGCGACCGGGCCCTGACTCCCCGAGGGCCGGAGCCTCATATCGACCTGGTAGAGCGAGCCCTCGGCCGTCTCGGCCGAGAGCGCGGCGATCAGGCGCTGCGTGAAGCGCGTGTAGTATTGCGGGCCGGGAAGGCTCCTGGCTCCGTCGGACTGGGCGCCTTCGCCCTCGTAGTCGTAAACGACGATGAGATCGAGGTCGGAGCCCGCGGTCGTCTCCCGGCCCCCGAGCTTGCCCATGGCGAGGACCGCCGCCTCCCCTCCCGGCATCCGCCCGTGGCTCCGGACAAGCTCCTCCTCCACGCGCTTTGCCAGCGCTTCGATCAATGTCTCGGCGAGATCGGCGTAAGCGGCGCCGGCCTGCCGCGCCGAGAGCGTGCCGGAGATCACGCGCACGCCGATCAGGAACGCCTGTTCGCGCCCGACCATGCGCGCGCGGTCGAGCGTCTCCTGATAGTCTTCCGCCTCGGCAAGCGCCGCGCCTGTAAGCTCCCTCAGCCGCGCCGGCGTCGGCGCGTTGCCAAAAAAACTCGGATCGAGCACGGCGTCGAGCAGAAGCGGCCGTCGGCCGATGATGCGGGCAAGCCGGGGCGCTGTGCCCATGATGTCGGCGAAGAGGCGAAGCAGGCTCGGATTGGCGGCGAGCAGCGAGAAGAGCTGGAGCCCGGCGGGCATGCTGCCGATCACGCGGTCGAAGGTCACGAGCGCGAGATCGGGCTCGGCGGTGCGGCCGAACGCGTCGAGCAGCAAGGGAAGAAACTCGATCAGCCGCTCGCGCGCGCGACCGCTGCGGGTCGCGGCATAGCGGCCCGACTGCCAAGCGCGGATCGCGGCGAGCGCCGCTTCCGGATTGTGGAAGCCGAGGCGCTTCAAGCCGGTTCGCGCCGCCGGGCTGTCCTCGTCAAAGCCGCTGACGAGCGCGGGCGCTGTGCTCGGGACCTCGGGCAGTCGCTCAAACAAGGCTTCGTACTGGGTTTCGACCCGCTTGAACCGGGCAAGCAGCGCATCGCCGAAGGCATCGGTCTCGGCAAAGCCACACAGCCTCGCGGCGCGATCGAGTTCTCGCGGCTCGGCGGGAACGATGTGGGTCTGCTGGTCTTCCACCATTTGCAGCCGGTTCTCGATGCGGCGCAGGAAGAGATAGGCCGCGCTCAGTTCATTCGCGGCATCGGGCGCAATCCAGCCTCCCTTGGCGAGGCGATCGAGCGTCTCGACAGTCCCCCTCGTCCGGAGCTCGGGGTGGCGGCCGCCGGCGATGAGCTGCTGGGTCTGGGCGAAGAACTCGACATCGCGGATGCCCCCGCGCCCGAGCTTGATGTCGTGGCCCTCTACAGCGATGGCGCCATGCCCCTTGAAGGCATGCACCCGCCGCTTCATGGCATGGATGTCGGCGACCGCGGCGAAGTCGAGATATTTCCGCCAGATGAAGGGCGCGAGCTGGGCCAAGAACTCCTTGCCTGCCGCGATATCGCCGGCCGCCACCCGTGCCTTGATCAGGGCGGCGCGCTCCCAATTCTGGCCGAAGCTCTCGTAATAGGTGAGCCCCGCCTCGACCGAGAGCGCAATCTGCGTCGCGCCCGGATCGGGCCTAAGCCTGAGATCGGTGCGGTAGACGTAGCCGTCGGCGGTGTGCTCCTGGAGCAGACGGACGAGATCGCGCGTGAGCCGCACGAAGAAAGTTGACGGCTCGATCTCGGGCCTGAGCCCCGCGCGATCGGCGTCATAGAAAACGATAAGATCGATGTCGCTCGAATAGTTCAGCTCGAACGCGCCGAGCTTGCCCATGGCGATGACGAAATAGCCGGGCGCGCCCGCGTCCCCTTCCGCCTCGACCTGGCCCGCTTCGCGCGCCTTGCGGAAAAGGTACGCGGTCGCCTGCTCCAACACCGTATCGGCGGTGGCACTCAGCCCGTGGAGCGTGCCCTCGGTTGACCATACGCCGCCAAGATCGGCGAGGCCAGCGAGGAGCGCCATGCGCCGCTTGAAGTGCCGGAGATGCGCCGCGACCTCCTGCGAGGTCGCCGCCTTCGCGACCGCATCGGTAAGGCCCTCACGCGCGTCGCGCGCATGGGCCTCGGGGTCGCGCGTGAGACATGCGGCGAGATCGGCCGGGGTCCTTTGCGCGAGAGCGGCAAGATAAGGCGAAGCGGAGAACGCCGCTTCGAGCAGCGCGCGCGCATTTGGCGCCTCGGCGATAAGGGCCGCCGCGGGCGCGAACTCGGCGGCGTCGCGAAACGCCTGGTTGAGGCTTTGGAGAACGTCGGCGCCCCGCGCCGCATCGTACACGCACGGGGCCTCGGTGATGCGCTCGACGAACGCGGCTACGCTGCCCTGGTCTCTGATCCCGCCTGCTCCTGAGCCGGCACCCCATTCGCGGCCGCTTCGCTCCCGCTCGGCAAAGCGAGGACCACTCTGAGCCCAGGCGCATTGTCCTCAAGTCTCAGGCGGCCACCATGCAACCGCGCCACCGCCGCGACAAGACTCAATCCCAAACCGCTGCCCGGCTCCGACCGGCTCTCTTCGAGCCTGACGAAGCGTTCGAGCACGCGCTCGCGATCGGACGCAGGCACGCCCGGTCCGCGATCGCTGACGGCAATCTCGACGACATCGCCTCTTTCGGTCGCGGTCACCTCGACGTCCGGGGTTTTTCCGGCCGCCGCACCGGCCGCCTCGGCCGTTCCATACTTGATTGCGTTGTCGATGAGATTCGCGATGGCCTGCCCGAGCAGTTGGCGGTCGGCGCGGACGAAGACCTGACCCTTGGCTTCGGCCTTGAGCACGAGCCCGCGCTCTTCCGCGACCGGCTCGTAAAGCTCAGCCACGTCGCAAAGGAGCGCGGCGAGGTCGAGCCGCTCGCGGTTCTCACCGCCCGCGCCTGCCTCGATGCGGGCGATGGAAAGAAGCGCGTTGAAGGTCTTGATCAGGCTATCGGCCTCCTCGATGGTTCGCTCCAGCGCCTCGCGATAGACCGGCTCGCCATAGGGCTCGCGAAGCGCCGCCTCGACGCGGTTGCGCAGGCGGTTGAGCGGCGTCTTGAGGTCATGGGCTATATTGTCCGAGACCTCGCGCATGGCCGCCATGAGCTGCTCGATCCGCGCGAGCATGAGATTGAGGCTCTCAGATAGGCGGTCGAGCTCGTCACCGGAGCCGGCCACGGGCAGGCGGCCGCCGAGATGGCCGGCCATGATGGTGCGCGTGGTCGCCGAGAGCGTGTCGATGCGGGCGAGCAGCTTCCGGCTCACCCAATAGCCGCCGCCGATGCCGAACAGGGCCATCACCCCGAGCCCCCACAACATGGCCGAACGGACCATGCGCGCAAGCTCGCGGCGATCTTCGATGTCGCGGCCGACGATCAGGCGGTATCCGCTCGTCAGCCGGAACACATTGGCGAAGGCGAGCCGCCGCTCCACGCCTCCGGCCGCCGGACGCCGGTAATAGAACTCGACCGGCCCGACGCTATTCCACAGCTCGGGCGCCACCGCGCCGAGATTTCCCGCCATGCGATGGCCTTCGCCGTCTGCGACGAGATAGAGGCTGTTGCCAGGCGTCTCGCTGCGTTCGGCGACGATGCGGACGAGCTGCTCCAGTCCGCCGGCCCGGTACTGCTCGGCAAGACCTTTCAGCTCGGCGTCGATCGTCTGATTGAGCTGCCGCGACAGCAGCACCGTCGTGTTCCAGTAGATATAGGCGATGGCGAGGATCGCCGCGGTGCTGAACAGCGCAAGGTAGGTCAGCGATAGGCGAAACGTGGTGGTCCGGAAGAGCTTAGTGAGCGCTGTCACGGATGCTGTAGCCCGCGCCGCGGACGGTGTGGAGGAGCGGGTTGCCGAAGCTCTTGTCGATCTTGGACCGGAGCCGGGAAATGTGGACGTCGATGACATTGGTTTGCGGATCGAAATGATAGTCCCAAACATTTTCCAGCAGCATGGTGCGGGTCACCACCTGGCCCGCATGCTTCATCAGGTATTCGAGCAGGCGAAACTCGCGCGGCTGCAAGACGATGGCCTCGCCCCCTCGCGTCACCTTGTGGGTGAGCCGGTCGAGCACGAGGTCGCCGACGACGAGGCGCGTGTTTCCCTCCTCCGGCGCGCTCCGGCGCGCGAGCGCCTCGATCCTGGCGAGAAGCTCGCTGAAGGCGTAAGGCTTGGTGAGGTAGTCGTCGCCGCCCGCGCGCAAGCCCTTGACGCGATCGTCCACCTCGCCGAGAGCGCTTAAGATGAGCGCAGGGGTTCGGATTTCTTCGGCGCGGAGCGCCCCGATCACTGCCAGTCCGTCGCGTTTCGGCAGCATGCGATCGACGATCAGCACGTCGTAGGCATTGGCTCTGGCAAGCTCGAGCCCGGTTTGTCCATCGCCCGCATATTCGGCCACGTGACCCGACTCTTTTAACGCGCGCCCGAGGAAGGATGCGGTCTCCTGATCGTCCTCGATAACCAGCACACGCACGGGTTTCGGATCTCCGATAAAAGCCGGGCAGCGCGGTCGGGGGGAGCCGCGCCGCCCTCCGGCGGTCGAAGTGGCTTTAGGCCTTCTTCAGGGAGAGCGCAATGAAGCGCGTCTGATCGCCGGTCTTGACTTGCATGAGGACCTTGACCGTGTCCTTGTCCGACTTGGCGCTTTCCATGGCCTTCTTGACGCCAGCGGCGACATCGGAGGGGTTGGAGACGCTGACGCCGGCCACTTCGAGGATGACGTCGCCAGGCTTAAGGCCCTTGTCGGCGGCGTCGCTCTTGGGATCGACCTCCGTAATCACCACGCCTTCCTCGCCCGCGCCGGGGAATTTGGTGGCGGGCGCCAGCGAGAGACCGAGATCCTCCAATTGCTCGCCCGCGTCGGGCTTGTCCTCTTCGAGCGCGGCAAGCTGCTTGTTGCTCGGAAATGTGCCGAGCTTCATGTTGACATGCCGCTTCTCGCCATAGCGAACGATCGAAAGATCGACATTGGTATCGGGGTTGAGCTCGGCGACTTTGCGGGCAAGGTCGCGCGAGTCCGCGATCTTCTCGCCGTTCACCTCGACGATGACGTCGCCGGGCTTGATGTCCTGTTTCGCCGCGGGACCATCCTCGGTCACTTTGGTGATCATGGCGCCCTTCGCCTCGGCCATTCCGACCGAGTCGGCGATGTCGTCGGTGACGTTCTGGATGACGACGCCGAGCCAGCCGCGATCGACGGAGCCATGGCTCTGCAATTCGCCGACAACCTCCTTGACGAGCGCAGCCGGAACCGCGAAGGCGATACCGACATTGCCGCCGCTCGGGCTGAAGATGGCGGTATTCATGCCCACCACCCTGCCATCGAGGTCGAAGCTCGGGCCGCCGGAGTTACCGCGGTTCACCGCCGCGTCGATCTGAAGATAGTCATAGGGGCCGGAACCGATGTCGCGGTTATGGGCCGAGATGATGCCGGCCGTTACCGTGCCACCGAGGCCGAACGGATTGCCGACCGCGAGCACCCAGTCGCCCACCCGCGGATCCTTGGTGGAGAACTCGACGTAGGGGAAGGTCTTGCCCGGGGCGTTGTTGACCTTGACCAGGGCAACGTCGGTGCGCGGATCGGAGCCGATCAGCTTGGCGGTGTATTTCTCGCCGCCTTCGAGTGTCACCGTGATGTCCTCGGCGTCCTCGACCACATGATTGTTGGTGACGACGAAGCCGTCGGCCGAAATAAAGAAACCCGAGCCTTGCGCCAAGCTCGGCGAGGGCTTCGAGGGCGCCTGCGGCATTCCCTTTTTGAACTGCTTGAAGAAATCGTAGAGCGGATTGTCCTCCGGAATGTCGGGCATTCCCGGAATTTCCATCTCGTTGTCGGCGACCTTGACGTCGCCCTTGACGTTGATGCTGACCACGGCGGGGCTGACCTTGGCGACAAGGTCGGCGAAGCTCGCCGGTGCGCGGCCGTAAGGCGTTTCGATCGTCTGCGGGGTCACGGCGGTCTCAGCCACGGCAAAGGGCACGCCATTTCCAAGCATCAGCCCCAACGCCCCCGTCGCGATCAGGGCGGCGGCCGCGACAAACGCTGGCCTGTGTTTCGCCCAGCGCGAGCGTGAGCTCTCAGTCGCAGCGGGGCTCTGGTCAAGTCTCATAGGTCACCTCTCTCGTGAAATCAGCAAATCCCGATAGACAGCCTGGCATCGGCGCACGCGCGGCTTCTGACGGCTAGATATAAGCGTTTGCCGATTACGCCGCCGTTTCGGCGGTATTAAATTTCAGTAAGGTTTCACGGCGAAAGCGGCCCTCGGCAAGGCGTTCGCCCGTATTATTTAGCGCAAGCGTCAATTCTCGTCCAGCAAGCGCTTCAAACGGCGCTTCTCTCCGGCACTTAGCGGCGCGGCGCTGTCCGCTGCCGCCCTCCTCCGCCGATAGGCGAGAACGATGAGGATCAGCGCAGCGGCGAAGACGGCAGGGGTTGCGAACCACAGCAACAGGGTTCCGCGCGAAAGCCGCGGCTTGAGCAGGACGAATTCGCCGTAGCGCGCGACGACAAAGTCGACGACCTCTCGATCGCTATCGCCCGCTTCCAGCCTCTCGCGCACGAGCAGCCTCAGGTCTTTTGCGAGCGGTGCGTCGGAATCGTCGATCGATTGGTTCTGGCAGACAAGGCAACGCAAACCCGCCGAGATGTCGCGCGCGCGGGCCTCGAGCGCGGGGTCGGACAGGACTTCGTCCGCTTGGACAGCGTGCGCGGAGTCAGACGCAAGGCATGCGATCCCAAGGACAAGACCGAGGGCCGCGAGCAGGCTGGGCCAAGACATTCGCTCACTCCCCGGCCGCGGCCGGAGCCGCTCTTGGCTCGCCCCGCTTCGGCGCACCGACGCGCAAGCGGCGGTCCGACAGCGATATGGCGCCGCCCAAGAACATCACGAGCGCGCCGATCCAGATGAGGCGCACGAGCGGATTGAAATAAAGACGGATGCTGTAAGCGCCGTCCTTGAGCGGATCGCCGAGCACGGCATAAAGATCGCCGCGCCAGCTCGCATGGATCCCGGCCTCGGTCGTGTCGGTTCGCTCCACGGTGAACTTGCGCTTCGACGGCGCAAGCTCGGTGACGGTCCTGCCGTCGCGCGTGACGGCGAACACGGCCGCCTGTTCGCGATAATTGGAACCGTCGCGCGCGGCAACGCCCTTGAAGGCGAGCGTGTAGCCCCCGATCTCGGCGCTCTCGCCGGGCTTCAGCGCTATGATCGCCTCGGAGCGCCAAGCCGTGGTGGCGACAATGCCGATCACCGCGAGCCCGAGCCCCGCATGGGCGAGCACCGATCCGTAGGCCGCGCGCGGCAGATTGCCCAAGCGCCGCCACGTCTCGGCGAGCGTGGCCTTGCGAAGCTTCACTCGGTAGGCGATCTCGGAAAGTGCGCCGAGGATCAGCCAAAGTCCAAGGCCGATGCCGAAGGGCGCAAGCCAAGGACCGCGCCCCCAGGTGAACGCAAGCAGCAAGACGATCGATGCAAGCGCGAGCGCAGCAGCCGCCATGAGGCGCTGCGCCGCCGCAACCAGGTCGCCGCGCTTCCACGCAAGCAGCGGCCCGAACGGCACGGCAATGAGAAGCGGAACGATGAGGGGCACGAAGGTGAGATTGAAGAAGGGCGCGCCGACCGAAATCTTTTCCCCGGTGATCGCTTCGAGCGCGAGCGGGTAGAGCGTGCCGACCAAGACGGCGGCGCAGGCCGTCGTGAGCAAGAGATTGTTGAGCACGAGCGCGCCTTCGCGGCTGATCGGCGCGAACAGGCCGCCTTGCGAGAGAAGCGGCGCGCGCCAGGCGAAGAGCGCGAGTGCGCCGCCGATAAAGACTCCCATGATGGCGAGGATGAACACGCCGCGAGCGGGATCGACGGCAAAGGCGTGCACGGAGGTGAGCACGCCCGAGCGCACGAGGAAGGTGCCCATCAGGCTGAGCGAGAAGGTGATGATCGCGAGCAGGATCGTCCACACCTTCAGCGCGTCGCGCTTCTCCATCACGAGCGCCGAGTGGAGCAGCGCCGTGCCCGCGAGCCACGGCATGAAGGACGCGTTTTCGACCGGGTCCCAGAACCAGAACCCGCCCCAGCCGAGCTCGTAATAGGCCCACCACGAGCCCAAGGCGATGCCGAGCGTGAGGCACATCCAGGCGGCGAGCGTCCACGGCCTCACCCAGCGCGCCCAGGCCGCATCGATGCGCCCGTCAATGAGCGCGGCGACGGCGAAGGAGAACGCCATGGAGAAACCGACATAGCCGGCATAGAGGAAGGGCGGGTGGATGGCGAGCGCCGGGTCTTGCAGGATCGGGTTCAGCCCCTCGCCATCGAACGGCGCGGGGCTAAGTCGCGTGAACGGATTCGACGTCACGATGATGAAGAGGACGAACGCCGCCGCGATCGAGCCCTGCACCGCGAGCACATTGGCCTTGAGGCCGCGCGGCAGATTGGCGCCGTAGGTCGCGACACTCGCGCCGAACAGCGCGAGGATCAGCACCCACAGAATCATCGAGCCTTCGT
This sequence comes from Methyloceanibacter sp., assembly GCA_035715445.1. GTDB lineage: Bacteria > Pseudomonadota > Alphaproteobacteria > Rhizobiales > Methyloligellaceae > Methyloceanibacter. The sequence continues at coordinate 9,520 of DASTKZ010000121.1, read as the reverse complement.
GGTTCCCCCACACGCCCGAGATCTTGTAGAGCAGGGGCTTGGCCGAATGCGAATTCTGCCAGACGTTCTTCACCGAGAAGTCCGAGGTGACGTAGGCGACCGTGAGCGCGGCAAACGCGATCGCGATGAGCACGAATTGGATCCGCGCGGCGGGCACGGCGATCTCGGCGAGTTGCGGATCGCGGAGGCGCGCGCCGGCAAGCGGCAGCACGGTCTGCACGATCGCGACGGCGAGCGCGAGGATCAGCGCGTAATGCCCGGTTTCAGCGATCATGTCTTTCTCCCGATCCTCACACCCTCAATTCACTTTGGCATCGGCATCGGCCGGTTTTGCGGCAGCGTCGTCGCGCCACAAGCCTTGGGCCTTCAGCTTCTTGGCGACTTCCGGCGGCATGTAGGTTTCGTCGTGCTTGGCAAGAACGCTGTCGGCGCGGAAGACGCCGTCGGGCGCGAGCGCCCCCTCGGCCACGACCCCTTGCCCCTCGCGGAACAGATCCGGCAGGACGCCGGTATAGCTCACGGCAAGCGTCTTGGCGCGGTCGGTCACGGCAAAGCGGATCGTCGTCCCCTCGCCCCGGACCAGGCTCCCCGTCTCGACGAGCCCGCCGAGCCTGAACCTCGTGCCCGGCGCGATTTTCATCTCCGCCACTTCGCTCGGGCTATAGAAGAACACGATCGAGTCGCGCATGGCGAAGAGGACAAGGCCGACGGCAAGGCCAAGCACGGCAAGACACGTGCCGATCAGAACGCCTCTCCGCTGCTTTCGCGTCATGACTTCAATCCGAGTTCGTCAGCCAGCCGGTCGAGTTGCTCGAGCGCCTCGCCGTCGCCGCTGAACTCGCCTCTGGCGCGGTCGAGCGCCTTCACGGCGTCGTCCTTGCGGTCCAGCACAGTATAGGCGCGCAAAAGCGTGAGCCAGTCGGCAACGGACCCGCCACCCTGGTCGAGGCGCGCGGCGAGGCCTTGCACCATGCGCTCGATCATCGCCTGGCGCTCGGCCGGGTCCATGCTTTGCGCCGCGGCGATGTCGGCGGAGGTCGGACCCTTCGCTGTTCCCGCTTGCGCCGGTGCTTCGGATCCAAGCGGCGCGCCGGCAAGATGCGCCTCTGCCGCTTGCAACCGCTTTTCCGCCATCGCGCGCCAGGGCTCGTCCTCCTTGGCATTGGCAAGCAGCGCCCGCCAGTCTTCGACGGCGTCCTTGAATTGTCCGTCTTGTTCCTTGGCGATGGCGATGAGGATACGCGGCTCGAGCACCGTTCCGTCGCGCGCCAGCGCTTCCTCGAGAATCCCGCGCGCTTCCTTAGTGACGAGGCCGTTATTGGCGAGCACAAGAGCCTGGCCCTGGCCCGAGAGAAGCTTGGGCGAAGGGCCGAGCAGCTTGACGGCGCGCGCGTAGGCCTCGGCCGCGTCGCTGTAGCGGCCCGCGCGAAGATAAACCGGCGCGATCGCTTCCCAACCCTGCCCCTCCTCGGGATACGCGCGCAAGCGCGCTTCGACCCTTGCGACGAGCGCATCGATGTTTTGCTCGTTCGCCGGATCGTCGAGACGCGCGGCGAGCGGCTGGTCGGGAAGGCGGGGCGAGCCGTAGGTGAGGTAAAGGCCGAGCGAAAGCAGCGGCAGCACGACGCCCACGATCAGAATCGCCGCCTTGTCCGTGCCGCTACTCGTCTTCGCGCGACGGGCCTCGCGCGCGTTCTCGTCGGCCGCGAGGAGACGGCGCGCGATCTCGATGCGCGCGGCTTCGGCTTCGCTCTCGCCAATCAAGCCCCGCGCGCGATCGCTCGCGATCTCGGTGAGTTGATCGCGATAGATCGCGGCGTCGAAAGCCTCGGGCACGCGGGCCTCGGCTCTCGCCGCGATCAGCGGACGCAACAAGACGAAGAGAACGATCGCCGTGAGCGCGGCGAGCACGAACCAAAGGACCACCGAGCAACTTGCCTCTGCTAGGGCATCGGAAGGCTAGGCATAGGGAAAGGCGCGAAGCGGAGCAAGCAGTCCGGAATTGAGGCCCTCAGCCTATGGTCTGCCAAGTCCCGTCAGCCTGGCGGCATGCCGTGCCGCGCGCCGTCTGCGGCTGGCCGCCGACATAGATCGTGTGAGTGTAGGGCCGGCAAAACTCGCTCCCCTGCTGGTAGGGCTTGCCCGGGACGATCTGACCGTGATTTTGCGTCTGGGGATTGTCCCAGGGCGTCGTCGCTCCCGCTTGGCCGTATTCGAGGGCTTGATATTCGGCCGCAGCCGCGAGCCGGCGGTCTTCCTCGTCAAGACTGCGGCCGATTTGGTTGCCGATGATGCCGCCGACCACGGCGCCGACCGCGATGCCACCGGCGCGGTTGTTGGAACCTGCGATCGCCGCGCCCGTGGCGCCGCCGGCGACGGCGCCGACAATGGTGCCGGTGCCCTGCTTGTTGCTCGGCCCGCAGGCCGCAAGCACAGTCGCTAGAACGAGAATGGCAAGGATCGGCGCCCGTCTCATCGCGTCCTCTTTCGGCCTCGAACAGGCCGGACGGCCCCGGCAAGAGACTGAGTTAAGACTAAACGTGTCACGCTATCCTTAACAAATAACAATTCTGGCCAAATTAGGTTTCGCCGCGGAAAAGCGCGCAAATCTAAGCCGCGGGCAACTCGAGCCGCGCGCGCAAGCCCCCTTGCGGCGAGGGTTCGAGCGCGAAGCGTCCCTTATAGAGATGCGCGAGATCGGCGACGATCGAGAGCCCTAGGCCTGAGCCCGGCTTCGTCTCGTCGAGCCTCTGGCCCCGCTTCCCGATGCGCGCGCGCTCCGCCTGGTTGAGACCCGGCCCGTCGTCATCGACGGTCACGGTGAACTGCCCTGCGCTTGCGTCCCGTTCGGCGCTCGCTCTCACATTCGACCGCGCCCATTTGCAAGCGTTGTCGAGCAGGTTCCCGACCATCTCCTCGAAATCCTGCCTCTCGCCTTGGAACTTCAGACCCGGCGCCGCGTCGAGTTCGAGCGTGAGCCCGCGTTCCTCGTAGATGCGGTCGAGCGTCCGCTTCAGCGCCCGAAGCACAGCACCGACATCGGTCACCTCGCCGATCGCGTTCGAACGCGCCGCGACCCGCGCCCGGTCGAGATGGTGGGTGATCTGGCTGCGCATGATCTCGGCTTGCTCGATCACCTTGGTCGAGAGCGTATCGCTTTGCGTCCGCGCCTCGTTGCTGATGACGCTGAGCGGGGTCTTCAGCGCGTGGGCGAGATTGCCGACATGGGTGCGCGCGCGCTCGACGATCTCGCGATTGGATTGGATGAGCGCGTTCAACTCCTGTTGCAGCGGCTTGATCTCGAGCGGCAACTCGCCTTCGAGCTTCTCGGCCTCGCCCGAACGGATGGCGGCAAGTCGCTCGCGAATGGCGCGGAGCGGCGACAGCCCGAACCGCACCTGAAAGAACGTCGCCGCCACGAGCCCGAGCCCCGCCACGGCGAGCGCGGCGATGAGCATGGTCGTGAACGCGGCGAGATCGCGGTCGATCTCGGTGGAATCGCCTGCGACCGCGTAGGAATAGGGCGGCGAATTCGCCCCTGACGGCCTGATCTCGCGCTCGACGATGCGCAGGCGCTGACGGTTGGGACCGTCGATGTGGGCGCGCCTTGTGAGGCTCGCATCGGGCTCAATGCCGTTCGCGCTCGGAAGGTTGAGCTGCTGGTCGAGCAGGGAGTCGGAGATGAAGTCGGGCCGCGTTCCTTTGCCGAGCGGCTTGATCTGCCAGTACCAGCCCGAGAAGGGAATGCCGAAGATGGGCTGGCCGAAGTCGGCCGGGTCGGTCGGCGTCGGCGCGCCCTCCTCCGTGCTCGAAGCGACGAGGCTCGTGAGATAGACGTTGAGCCGTGCATCGAAATTGCGCTCGAGCGCCTGGCGGTAGAGCGAGACGAGCAGAAAGGCAGTGACGGGGAGCACCACGAGCGTCCACGCGGCCGCGGAGGCGAACAGGCGGAAGGCGAGAGAGTTAGCCCTCATCGCTCGCGTCGGAGAGGCGATAGCCGAGCCCGCGGACGGTCTTGATGAGATCGCCGGGCAGCTTCTTGCGTAGGCGCCCGATGAACACCTCGATGGTATTGGAGTCGCGGTCGAAATCCTGGTCGTAGAGATGCTCGACGAGCTCGGTGCGCGACACGACGCGGTCCTTGTGCAGCATGAGATAAGCGAGCACGCGGTATTCGTGCGAGGTGAGCTTCACCGCCTGACCGCCGACGGTTGCTCGCGCCGCCTTGGTGTCGAGCCGGAGCGGCCCGCATTCCATTTCGTTGCGCGCGTGTCCGGCGGCGCGGCGAAGCAGGGCGCGGAGCCGCGCCAGCACTTCCTCCATATGGAAAGGCTTGGCGACATAATCGTCGGCGCCGGCGTCCATGCCAGCCACCTTGTCGCTCCAGCGCTCGCGCGCGGTGAGAATGAGCACCGGCATCTTGCGCTCGTCGCGCCGCCACTGCTCGAGCACGCTCAAGCCGTCCTTCTTCGGCAGGCCGAGATCGAGCACGACCGCGTCGTAAGGTTCGGTATCGCCGAGGAAGTGCCCTTCCTCGCCGTCGAACGCGGTATCGACGGCGTAGCCCGCGTCGCTGAGCGCGGCAACGAGTTGGCGATTGAGGTCCGGATCGTCCTCGACGACGAGAAGCCGCAAAGCGCTATCCTTCCGTGTCGAGCATGGGGCGGTCCCTAGAATTGCCCCGTGCGAGCGTCAACGGTGACATTGGTGACCTCGCCCGTCGGTCCGAGCACGACGAGGCGATAGACGAACTGTCCGCCGAAATTGCACAGCGCCTGGCTCACGATCTTGCCGCCGGCGCGCCTCTGCACGTTCTGGAAGACGACATTGGCCGGCACGAGACCGTTCTCGGCGATAATGGGGCCGGCCTGGCTCCACTCGACGCAGCCGGGCTCGGCCGCCTGCGCTGCATGCGCGCAGAGGGCAGCCGCAAGGGCTGCCACGATCGCTGGCTTCGACACCCGCCACATGGTTTGGTCCCAATAACCTTCTTGGGCCCGACGGTAAAGCAAGCCCCATGAACGTCGCATGAATGCGGCAGGTCGGGTCAAGAACGCGCGTTGCGGCTTTCGACCGCCTTGCGCAGCGTCACGCGGTCCCGGGTCGAGACCCCAAGCAGTTCCGCCGCCCGCCAGACGAGGTTGCCCTCGAATTCGTGCACGACGCCATCGGCGAGCGCCACCTCCCAGAGCATCTCGACGATGCGCTTGCGCCCCTCCTGGTCGAGCGCGCGGCAAAGCACGCTGGTGAACTGGTAAAGATCGACCGACTCCATTTCGCGCGCATCGGCCTCGCCGAGAAGTCTGCGGAGCGCATCGCTGTCGAGGTCGAAGCGGGCGCGCAGCAGCTCTTTGAGCTTGCGGCGTTCGACGGCATCGACCTCGCCGTCGATCGCCGAGGCGTGCACGAGCAGCGCTGCGGAGGCGAGCCGAAGCTCCTCCTCGCGCAGCGTAGGCGCCGGGCCTTCATGCGCGCCGACGCGCTCGGCGAGATCCTTGAATTTGGCCCACAGCGTCATCGGCGCAAATCCCCTCCCTCTCTCGTAACGCGTCATATAGCGCAGCAGGGGCCGCGGAAGCGACCCCTGTTGCGACAGTTAGCGCTGGAAATCGAGCGGGAATTTAGGCGGCTGCGGCCCGCGACGACGCGGTCGTGGCACGGTAGCGGATGATCCCGTGGAAGCTGTCGCCCTCGGGATCGAGCCTCGCCTCGGAGAATTCGTGGTTGAGCGTGATGCGCTCGCGGCCTGCCGCGAGCGGCCAATCGGAGAGCGACGTCCGGACGGCCTTGATAATGTCCTGCATGTGCTTCTTGCCGCCGAAGGGTGACCACACATGCACCGTCAGGCGTTGATCGGCGCCATCCTCGGAGCCTGCGCTCCAGTCACGAAGCGCGCTTTGACCGAGCGTGATGAAGGGAAAGCCTGCCGGCTCCGGCGGCCGATCGTAGATCCGCACGCCGCCGAGCAGAGAAGCGAGGTCGCTCGATGCCTTGAGCGCCTGATTGATGCTCTTGCGAAGCGTCTGACTCTGAACTGAGGTCATGGCGGGGGGCTTCCAAACAACTTGTTAACCAAGCATATGGGGTGCCGCGCGACGCCGTTCAAACCCGGGCGCGATCACCAAACCGCGATGAAACAGCGCGCATCGGCGGTTTTAAAGCCGTTTCGGGCAGTTTCGGGGCTTATGCTTAACGCTTGGTAAACGGGAGGGAGGCGGCTCAACTACCGCCGGGCTCGAGCGCGCAAGCAGGCCCGTAGCTCCACTGGCCCCGCGCGTCCTCGGGCTTGCATCGCGGCTTCGCCTCCTCTGGCGGCGCTTCGACCGGCGCACCGAGCGGATCGATGCAGAGGACATGTCCGGTGACGGGATTGATCTCCGCCTTGCGACATTTGGGCGGAGGTGCCTCCTCGGCCGCCTCGGCCGCGGTGGTTACGCCGGCGAGGCCGAGGATTATGGCCGCACTCGCGACCAGGCATCGCGCCAACTGCATCGGCATCACTCCTTGGGCTTCGGATGACATGGCACGCCCGTGGCGAAGCACTTGCTGTAGAGACCCTGCTTCACGCATTCCAAGATCGGGTCCTTCGCCGTGTTCCAATCGGCATCGGCGAAGACGGCGCCGGCCTTGTCGCGCCAATCCTTGATCGCCGCCTCCTCGGACTCCTCCTGCGAGCTCTTGAAGCCTGGCCCGCTGCCCGTGAACGCCTTGTCGCCACATGTATACCCCTTGGGCGGACCGGATGGGGCCGTGGTCTCGGCGTCGGCATCGGGAGACGGCGCGCCCGCATTGGCGGAGCTGCAAGCAAGCGCGGCGGCGCTAAGAGCTAAGGCACAGATCAAAGCGACTTTCGGCATCGGATCTCCACCAGGGTTTCCCTTTTCGGCATACGGTTATAGCGGATCGGCCTCGTCTCATGGGATAGGCATCGTGACCATCCGAGGGCGTCGGCGTCTTGCATGCGGTCCGCATGCTGCCTTGAGTGCGGCGCATTGCCAGTCTATGCCAAGGCCCGGGACACCAGGGGAGAAATCGCGGGAGAAGTCGCGGGCGCGGCGCGCCCCCCGAGGACTCACGCCTTCGTGAACGCGAAACCCACCGTCATGACCGCCGATCCGGAACTCCACAGCGCGCTGATGCGGAAGTTCATCCGCCGCACGGTCGTGTCGCTTCTGTTTGTTGGGGTCCTCCTGTTCGGCGCGGCGGGCACGCTAAACTGGCCCGAGGCGTGGCTCTACCTTGCCCTCGCCGCAGCGATCAGCCTTGGCGCCGGCGTGTGGATGGCGCGCAACGACCCGGCCCTCCTCTCCGAGCGCATGCGCTCGCCTTTCCAGCGCGAACAGAAGCCGTGGGACAAGGTCGTGATGGCCGTCATGCTGGCGTTTTGGATCGGCTGGCTTGTCGTGATGGGGCTCGATGCCCGCTATCACGGGTCCGACGTGCCGACGGCGCTGAAGGCGGTCGGTCTCGCCCTCATCGTCCTCGGCTCCTATCTCGTCGGGCTGACACTCAAGGCGAACAGCTATGCAGCGCCGGTAGTGAAGATTCAAACGAGGCGCGGCCACGCGGTGGCGACGAGCGGGCCTTACGCTTACGTCAGGCACCCGATGTATGCCGGGGCGCTTCTGTTCCTCGCCGGCGTGCCCCTCCTCCTCGGTTCCTGGTGGGGCCTTGCCGCGGCGCCCCCTCTTGTCCTTATTATCGCGCTGAGGGCCGTGCTTGAGGAGCGCACGCTCGCCGCGGAGCTCGACGGATACGCCGATTATGCCGCGCGCGTCCGTTATCGTTTCGTTCCGTATCTGTGGTAGGCGCGTGGACGGGGTGACAGGGCTCCATGCGCTGGCGATGAAGGAGCAATGGGCCGGAATACGAGAATGTCGAGGGCCAAACTTTCAGCGTTCGCGGTCTGCCTGATCGCAATTGCGGCCTCGGGATGCAGCCTGACGCAGCCGGCAAAACGCGACTTCACGCTAGTCAATCAACGGGAAACCAAGGCCGAGGAGACGGGAAATTCGCTCGAGGATGCCGAAAAGGCGTGCAAGGAAGAGACCGAGCGCAAGGGGATAGGCTCCGTCCTCGGCATCATGTCACGCTTGCGGAGAGGCTCCGCCGACGAGGACTATGTCGCCTGCATGAAGGGGCGCGGCTATGAGGTCAAACCCTGAGGGGCCGGAAGACGCCGTCGCCAAGCCCCGCCGATGCAGCCGGGACTCCGGCGTCGTAACCCCTCCATAAAACGCCTCAATCGCGGTATAATCGTTAAGTAAATGGGCGCGTCCTGGCGGTAGATTGAGGAAGGCCAATCTACCGGGACGATTTTCTATGCGAAAGGTCGGGGCGAGGTGCGGGATATCCTTCAGGGCAATCGGCGCGGCAAGCTGATCGATTGGCTGAAGATCGATTCATGGATCGATTCCGGCCTCTACGGCGTTTGGACCGGCTTTCGCGACTGGTGGAGCGGGTACTCCTCGTTCTTCAATCGCTTCGAGGTCAAGGGCGTCGTCCGCGGCCTCAATGAGCTCGCCTGCGAGACGATGACCTTGAGCGTCGCCGGCCTCCTCGTGCTGGCGACCTTCGCTCTGCCCGCGTTCGAGACCGCGCAAGGCAAGATGAATCTCGCCGACGAGTACAGCGTCACCTTCCTCGATCGCTTCGGCAACGAGATCGGCAAGCGCGGCCTGTTGCGCGACGACTCGGTGCCGCTGGAAGAAATTCCCGACGTCATGATCAAGGCGACGCTGGCGACCGAGGACCGGCGCTTCTTCGAACATTTCGGCATCGACGTCATGGGCACGTTCCGCGCGCTTGCCGCCAACGCCCGCAACGACCAGGTCGTCCAAGGCGGCAGCTCGATAACCCAGCAGCTCGCCAAGAACATGTTCCTGACCCCGGAACGCTCCTTGGTTCGCAAAATCAAAGAAGCGCTCATCGCCATCTATTTGGAGAATCGCTACACGAAGCCCGAGCTGTTGAAGCTCTATTTCGATCGCGCCTATCTCGGCGGCGGATCGTACGGGGTCGAGGCCGCAGCTCAGTATTACTTCAACAAGTCGATCCGCGAGGTGAACTTGCCCGAGGCGGCGATGCTGGCCGGCATGTTCAAGGCCCCGACCCGCTACGCGCCTCACGTCAACTTGGCGGCCTCGCGCGCCCGCGCCAACGAGGTCCTGACCAATATGGTGGAGGCCGGTTTCATGAGCGAAGGCCAAGTGTACGGCGCGCGCATGAACCCCTCCAAGATCGTCGAGCGCGGCGACGGCAAGACGCCCGACTATTTCCTCGATTGGGCTTTCGAAGAAGTTCAGCGGCTCTTGGTGGGCAAGGAAGACCATATCGTCATTGCCCGGACCACCGTCGATCTCGGCCTGCAACGGGCCGCCGAGCAAGCGGTCGATCAAACCATCAAGCAATTCGGCAAGTCGCGCAATTTCGACAACGGCGCTTTGGTCTCCATGGAGACCGACGGCGCGGTGCGCGCTCTCGTCGGCGGCAAGGATTACGGCGAGAGCCAATTCAACCG
>DASTKZ010000120.1:0-3637 GCA_035715445.1 Methyloceanibacter sp. | reverse complement strand
CCGTGCTGGAAAGGGCGGGGCGATGTCGAACCGCGGACGCCAACGGAATCCCCCCCCCTGTCGCGCAACATCTTGTCGGTGGGCGTCCTGACCCGCTTGTGCGTTTAGGAGATCTCGGGAGATCACCCCGGGAAAATTAGGCTTCAGACGAAAATACTGCGGCCGCGAATTGGGGTGGTGACCACTGTCGGCGGTGATCATTACGCGAATTTTCGCAGCCTGGAGGCGACGACGAGGGAAAAGCGCCGGCTTGTCACAGGCCGAAGCGCGGGATCGCCATCCTAGATGCCGACGACCCGAATGTCTGGCGCATGCGAAAGCGTACGCGCGCGCGTGTGATGTCATTCGGCCTTTCACCAAATGCCGACGTCGGCATTCGAGGCGAGCGCCTATTTCAAGGAGCACGTGCTGCCGGATGAACTGATCGTGCTCAAGGGATCGCTGCGTGTCGATCACCTTGAGAGGATCATGCTTTCTTTGTCCGAACCCGTCGTTTGTTGGATGGAGCACTGCCGCGTGAAGGTTGTCTGCTCGAAGTGTGCGGATTACAAGCGTCCCCATCCGCCGATCTTTGAGACGGAATCCCCGGTCGAGGTCGACCGGACGTGACGAACGGCCATCGAGCGGGGCGCGGACCGAGGCCGGGTCGAGCGCGCTCCACTAAGGGCGAATCTGGCCGGCTCGTCCGCAAACTATGCCCACTTGCCGTCGGCGCGGTTAGGGACCAAGTTCGGCCCATGTATGCGGTCAAGGAAATCTACTACACGCTCCAGGGCGAAGGCATGCAGACCGGCCGCGCCGCCGTGTTCTGCCGCTTCGCCGGCTGCAATCTTTGGTCGGGCCGCGAGCCAGACCGCGCCGAGGCGGTGTGCAATTTCTGCGACACCGATTTCGTCGGCACCGACGGACCGGGCGGCGGCAAGTTCGCCGACGCCACCAGCCTCGCGCGGGCCTGCCGCGCCGCATGGCGCGGAAATTCGGGAACGCGGCCTTACATCGTGCTGACCGGCGGCGAACCGATGCTGCAAGTCGATGAGGCGTTCATCGCGGCGCTTCATGCCGAAGGCTTCGAAATCGCCATCGAGACGAACGGCACGCTGCCGGTGCCGCGCGCGATTGACTGGATTTGCGTGAGCCCCAAAGGCGGCGCGCCGCTCAACCAACGCTCGGGCGACGAGCTGAAGCTCGTCTACCCGCAAGAGGCGCTCGACCCGCGGAGCTTCGAGGACCTGGCCTTCGCCCATTTCCTGCTCCAGCCGATGGACCAGGGCGCGAAGACGGCCGGCAATCTCCGCGCGGCCATCGCCTATGCTGGGGCCCATCCCAAATGGCGCGTGAGCGTGCAGACCCATAAGCTGCTCGGCCTGCGCTAAGCCCTGGCCTGGCTAAGAAAAATCGCCTAAACGACTGCCATGCGGATCTACAAAGAGTTCGGCTTCGAGGCCGCCCATTTCCTGCCCTCGGCGCCCCCCGGGCACCCCAATGCGCGCGTCCACGGCCATTCCTTCAGGGTGCGCGTGACCATCGACGGCGAGCCTGACGGCAAGACCGGCATTGTCATGAATTTGGGCGACGTCGAGGCGGCCATCGGCGACGTGCGCGACGTGCTCGACCATCGCTTCCTCAACGAGGTCGAGGGGCTGACCCAGCCGACGCTCGAACGCGTCGCCATGTGGCTGTGGGACCGCCTGCACAACCGCCTGCCCGGTCTCGCCGAGATCGAGGTCGCACGCGATTCATGCCATGAAGGCTGCATCTATCGCGGGCCGCATCCCCGGCTCGCGGCGGAGTAACGCAAATGGCGCGCAAGATCACCGGTCTCAAGCAGCTCGGCGCCAAGACGCCGTTGCCGAAGACGCCGGCCGAGGCCACGATCGAGCGCGTGCTGAACCCGCATCCCGACACGCCGTATGTCGCCCGCTTCACCTGCCCGGAGTTCACCTGCCTCTGTCCCGTCACGGGCCAGCCCGACTTCGCGCATTTCGTCATCGATTACGCGCCGCGCGCCTGGCTGCTCGAATCGAAATCGCTCAAGCTCTATCTCGCGAGCTTCCGCAACACCGGCGCCTTCCACGAGGACGCGACCATCGCGGTCGGCAAGCGCATCGTCGAGCTGATCGATCCCGCCTGGCTCAGGATCGGCGGCTATTGGTATCCGCGCGGCGGCATCCCCATCGACGTGTTCTGGCAATACGGCGCGCCGCCCGACGGCGTGTGGATTCCCGAGCAAGGCGTCGCGCCCTATCGCGGCAGGGGCTAACGGCGCTTCGCCAGGCGGTCGATCTCGATCAACTCCTTGAGCAAAGGTTCGAGGCTCAAGAGTGGCAGCATGTTGGGACCGTCCGACGGCGCGCGGTCGGGGTCCTGATGCGTCTCGATGAAGAGCCCGGCAACGCCGACGGCGACCGCCGCGCGCGCAAGCACCGGCACGAAGCGCCGTTCGCCGCCGCTCGCCGTCCCCTGCCCTCCCGGCTGTTGCACAGAATGAGTGGCGTCGAAGATCACTGGCGCGCCGGTCTCGGCGAGGATGGGAAGGGCTCGCATGTCCGAGACGAGCGTGTTGTAGCCGAATGAGACGCCGCGCTCGGTGACAAGCACGTTCGGATTGCCGGCGGCGAGCAGTTTCGCCACGACATTCTTCATGTCCCACGGCGCGAGGAACTGGCCCTTCTTGACGTTGACCGGTTTGCCGGTGCGCGCGGCAGCAATCAGGAGATCGGTCTGACGGCAGAGGAAGGCCGGGATTTGCAGGATGTCCACCGCCTCGGCGAGCGCCGCGCATTGATCGGCCTCATGCACGTCGGTCGTCACCGGAAGACCGACGCGTTCCCTGATCTCGGCGAAGATGGGAAGCGCGGCGTGGAGCCCGAGCCCGCGCGCGCTCGCGGCGCTGGTGCGGTTCGCCTTGTCGAAGGAACTTTTATAGACAAGCCCGAGCTTGAGCCTTGCCGCGATCTCTTTCAGCGCCTCGGCGGTCTCGAGCGCATGCGCCCGGCTTTCGAGCGCGCAAGGACCCGCGATCAGGGCGAACGGCATGGCATTGCCGAATTTCGCGCTTCCGGCCGAAACGACGGCGCTCGGAGCGGGCTTCATGGCTTCGTTCATGGCCGGACCATGGGACCCTGGGCCGCGGGCGTCAACTGGGGTGGCTCGATCGCTCATGGGCATGCGCGCCGCCGACATGAGTGGCGCGCACCGCCCGCGCGTCGCCGAGCGTCATCAGAATGAACAGCGTCTCTCGACTCCCCTAGGCTCGGGCCGAGCCGTCTGGCATCATGGCTCACCTATAACGGGGAAACACCGTCATGAAAAAAGCAATTGCGGAATTCATCGGCACGTTCGCGCTTGTCCTTGTCGGTTGCGGGGCTGCCGTCATCGGCGGACTGGGCAGCGAGCCGAGCGCCATCGCGATCTTCGGCATCGCCGCGGCCTTCGGCCTCACCATCGTCGCCATGGCCTACGGGATCGGCCAGGTCTCGGGCTGCCATATCAATCCGGCGGTGAGCCTCGGCGTTCTCGTCGCGGGCCGGATGAGCCAGTCCGATTTCATCACCTACGTGATCGCGCAGGTGCTCGGCGCCATCGCCGGCGCCGCGGTCCTCTATCTCGTCATGTCGGGCAAGGCTTCGGGGTGGGA
>DASTKZ010000119.1:0-3216 GCA_035715445.1 Methyloceanibacter sp. | reverse complement strand
TCGGGATCGGGCGTCTGGCGACGGCGCCCCGACGCCAAATGGCGCCTTTCGCCCGCGATGCTGGAGGCGCGGCGCGGCGAGCAGAAGACCGTGCTCGAAGAGGGCGCGGACCTCGTCAAGCCTGGCGGCCGCCTCGCCTATGTCACCTGCTCGGTCCTGCCGTCGGAGAACAGCGACCAGGTGGAGAGCTTTCTCGCCGGCCATGCCCAATTCAAGCTCATCCCGTGGCCCGAGCTGTGGCAACGATCGCTTCCAGCCAAGACGCCCATTCCTTCCGCCGACGGATCGGACGAGACGCTGCTGATGACACCGCGCGATCACGGCACTGACGGCTTCTTCGTCGCGGTGATGCAGCGCTCGAACTGATCGTCGGGGCCCGCGCGAGCCTGCGCGACGCGTTCCAAAAAAAATTGGGGGCTTGAGCGGGTTATCACTTGAAATTCAGAGTGAGGTTGCTGAAATGACTCGCGTTTTTTTGATGGACGAGAATCGGCGGCGAGCGCGAGCCTCTCCGCCGCGAGATCAGAGGGGACAGACATCCGATGAAGCCGCTTAAGATCGAGGCGGAAGAGCCACCCGGTCGCCCGCAGGCGACATCTCGACTCCTCATCAAACCGCAATCCCCGATCAATGCTCTTGCACCCGCGCCGGCCCCTTCGGCGAAGGCGCCGCGGCTCGACGCGGTCGTGGTGCGCTTGGAGCGCTTCCCGATCGGGCCGGTCTCGCGCGCCTTCCGCAAGCGCTATTACCCCGAGGTGGAAGCCGGCCAATGGAACGATTGGCGCTGGCAGGCGCGCTCGCGCATCCGCACTCTCGCCGAGCTCGAGCGCATCTTCGTGCTGTCTGACGACGAGCGCGACGCGGTCATGCGACATGAAGGCTCGCTGCCCCTTGGCATCACGCCCTACTACGCGAGCCTCATGGCGCGCGAGGACGCGACCGAGCCGCTCCGCCGCACCCACATCCCGGTCGGCGACGAATATTTAAAGTCGCCGGGCGAGGCCGACGATCCGCTCGGCGAGGACGGCCACACGGCCGGGCCGGGACTCGTGCACCGCTATCCCGACCGCGTGCTGTTCCTGGCGACCGGCTTCTGCTCGACCTATTGCCGCTATTGCACCCGCTCGCGCATGGTCGGCGAGGCGGGCGGCGACTATAGCTTCAGCCGGCCGCAATGGGAGGAGGCGCTCAACTATATCGCGACCCATCCCGAGATCCGCGACGTGCTCATTTCCGGCGGCGATCCGCTGACGCTCTCGGACGAGCGGCTCGACTATCTGCTCGGGAGGCTCAGGGCCATAAAGCATGTCGAGTTCGTCCGGATCGGCACCAAGGTTCCGGTCGTGCTGCCGATGCGGGTCACGCGCGCGCTCATCCGCGTGCTCAAGAAGCATCATCCGCTATGGATGAGCCTTCACTTCACCCACCCGGCCGAGCTCACGCCTGAGGTGACCGAGGCGACGGCGCGGCTTGCCGATGCCGGCATTCCCCTCGGCAGCCAGACCGTGTTGCTCAAGGGCATCAACGACGAGGTCGAGACGCTGAAGGGCTTGTTCCTCGGTCTCCTGACCCGGCGGGTCCGGCCCTACTACCTCTATCAGTGCGACCCGATCTCGGGCTCGGCCCATTTCCGCACCAGCGTTGACAAGGGGCTTGAGCTCATCCGCGGCTTGCGCGGCCACACCACGGGCTACGCCGTGCCGAGCTACGTGGTCGATGCGCCGGGCGGCGGCGGCAAGATCCCGCTCCTTCCCGACTATGTCGTGGGACGCGAGGGCGACGACCTCCTGCTCAAGAACTTCGAGGGCAAGCTCTACCGCTACACCGACCCTGAGGGCACGGTCGGCCTCGACCGCAACCCTCGCGCGGGATAACTCCGATGCGCGTTGCTCTCGTGTACGACCTGCGCGACGACTACCGCGCGCTTGGCTTCTCCGAGGAGGAGGTGGCCGAGTTCGACTCGGTCGAAACGATCGATGCGCTCGCGGGCGCGCTTGCGGCGCTTGGCGTCGAGCCGGTCAGGGTGGGGCGCGGGCAGGTGCTCGCCGCGCGCCTCGCCGCGGGCGAGCGTTACGATATCGTCTTCTCCATCGCCGAAGGCGTGCGGGGCCGCGCCCGCGAAGCGCAAGTGCCCGCGCTCTGCGAGCTGTTCGATCAGCCTTACCTCTTCTCCGACCCGCTGACGGCCGCGGCCGCTCACGACAAAGCCGTGGCGAAGCGCCTCGTGCGCGACGCCGGCGTGGCGACGCTTGCCTTCGCCGTCGCCGAGAGAAGCGCCGACGAGGTCGCGGGTTGGCGCGATTTCCCCGCCTTCGTGAAGCCGCTCGCCGAAGGCACCGGCAAAGGCTGCGAGGCAGGCTCGCTCGTCGAGACGCAAAGCGAACTTCAGGCGGCGGTTGCGCGCGTCATCGCGCGCTATCGCCAGCCGGCGCTGGTCGAGCAGTACCTTCCCGGCCGCGAGTTCACGGTCGGCATCGCCGGCAATGGCGATGAAGCGCGCGTGCTCGGCGTTTGCGAAATCGTGCTGAAGCCCAATGCCGAGGCCAATGTCTACTCGCTCCACAACAAGGAGCTGTGCGAGGAGCTTGTGACCTACGCGCCGGCTTCCGACGCGGAGGCCCGCCTCGCCGGGACACGGGCGCTTATGGCTTACCGGGCGCTTCAATGCCGCGACGCGGCGCGGATCGATTTCCGCTCCGATGCCAAGGGGGAGCCGTATTTCCTCGAGGCCAATCCGCTCGCCGGCCTCCACCCGTCGCATTCGGACCTGCCGATCCTCGCCGCCCAGAACGGGATCGACTTCGTGACCCTGATCGGCCTCATCCTCGATGCCGGTCTCGCCCGCTACGGGCTTAGCCGCGCCAAGCGGTCGCGGCGGAAGCATGCGTGATGACAAGCTCGGCGGGCTTCATCCCGGTCGTGCACGCGGCGACGGAAAGCCGCCCCGACGAGATCGACACGATTACCGCCGCCCGGTCCGTGGCCGGAGCCGTCGCGCGGCTCGGCTATGCCACCGAGATCATCGGGCTTGACCAGAACCTTTCTGGCCTCGAGATGCTGCCCGCGCGCCGGCCGCTCCTCGTGTTCAACCTCGCCGATGCCGTCGCCGGCGACTGCCGCTTGGCGCCGATGGTGCCGGCGAGGCTCGATGCCCTTCGGCTTCCCTATACCGGCGCCCGGACGGGTCCTTGGCTCGACACGCTCTCCAAGATCGTC
>DASTKZ010000118.1:0-4001 GCA_035715445.1 Methyloceanibacter sp. | reverse complement strand
AGCTCGACAAGATCGTGGCCGAGACCGGCGGGGCCAGGGACCTGACGCTTTACCTGCGCGTCGCCTGTCCCAATACGCACAGTCTCATCCCGCTCGAAGGCAAGTTCGGCGCATCGGGCGAAGAAGCGACGGCACTCCTCTTGCGCGCACGCCAGATCGCCGAGCGGCTCGGTCTTACCTTCCATGTCGGGTCGCAAGCGGTCGTTCCAGCCGCCTTCGGCGAGGCGATCCGGCAGATCGGTCAATTGATCGTCTCCTCCGGCGTTCTGGTCGACGCCGTCGATATCGGCGGCGGCTTCCCGAGCCGCTATCCCCATTCCGACCCGCCGGAGCTTGCAATATTCATGGACGAGGTGGTGCGCGCGGCCGACGAACTTGCGGTCAAACACTCCTGCGAGCTTCTCTGCGAGCCGGGGCGCGCGCTCGTGGCCGAGGCCGAGTCGGTGATCGTCCGCGTCGATGCCCGCCGTGGGAATGCGCTCTATGTCAATGACGGCGCCTTCGGCACATTGTTCGATGCAGCCAATTCAGGTTTCCGCTTTCCGTCGCGGTTGGTCGCACCCTCGCGCCGCAAGGCAAGACCGGTCGCCGAGTTCGCCCTTTACGGACCGACCTGCGACAGTTCCGATTTCCTGCCCGGGCCTTTCGTGCTGCCGAATAGCGTGCGCGAGGGGGACTATATCGAGATCGGCCAGATCGGCGCTTACGGCCGGGTCTTTGCGAGTCGTTTCAACGGGTTCGGCGAATACGACGAAGTGACGCTTCGCGACGAGCCGATGCTTACGATGTACGCCGATGCCGAGCAGCCCGCGACCGATGAGGCCGCACCCGTCACGCTCAAAACCGCGCGGGCTTGAGGGCGCCGCACGCCGGGCCTTGGCAGATCTCGGCGTGGCGGGGCGGGACATCTCGTCCTACATTTCCGCCATGAGCATGACAGAGCCCGTCGCGGGCATCCTGCTCGCCGGCGGCCGATCGAGCCGCATGGGCGGGGGCGACAAATGTTTGCGGATGCTCGGGGGGAGGCCGATCCTCGCCCGCATCATCGAGCGGCTTGAGCCTCAGGTCGCCGCCATGGTCGTCAACGCCAATGGCGATCCGTCGCGCTTCGCCCCGTTCGGTCTCGCCGTCGTCGCCGACCACGTTCCCGGTTTCGCCGGGCCGCTCGCCGGCATCCATGCCGGCCTTAAGTGGGTCGAGGCGAACCATCCGGGCATCCGCTATGCCGTGACCGTCGCGACCGACACGCCGTTCTTTCCATCGGACTTGGTGCAGCGATTCCTCGTCGCGTTGAAACGCGCGCCATCGCTTCTCGTGGCGCGGTCGGGTCAGGGGGTGCAACCGGCGATCGGGTTATGGCCGGTGAACCTCGCAGACGCGCTCGAAGCCTCGCTCCGGGAGGGCATGCGCAAGACAGGCGCCTGGGCCGAACAGCATGGTGCGGTCGAGGTGACGTTCCCTGACGTGACCGCGGGGGAGAGGCGGATCGATCCCTTCTTCAACATCAACGATGCCGATCAACTTGCCGAAGCCGACGCTCTGCTCAAGGCGGAGGCGGCGCGAGCCCGTTAGTGCCGCTCATTGCCCCTGCGACGTTCGGGTTTCGTCGTGTGCGGACATCGGAAAGAGCGGCAGCTCGACGATCGCGCGCGTGCCGCCGCTTGGCGCGTCGGCAAGGGTGAGGTTCCCGCCGTGGGCTTCGGCCACCTTGCGGGCGATTGCGAGGCCCAATCCGGCCCCGCCAGTGTTGCGGTTCCGCGATTCTTCAAGCCGCACGAAGGGCTCGAACACCGCCTCGCGAAGCGTCTTGTCGATGCCGCCGCCCCGATCGTCGATGGTGACGACGATGCGTTCGCCATGCGTCGCCGCGACGATCGTTGCCTCGCCGCCATAGGCGATGGCGTTGTCGGTGAGATTGGCGAAGAGGCGGCGGAGCGACACCGGATCGCCGAGAAGCTTGGCAGTTCGCGCCCTGCCTTCAAAGGCGAGCGTGACCGAGGCTCCGGCGAGACGGCGGTCCGAGACTTCCCGCTCGAGCAGGTCGGCAATCGCGATCAACTCTTCATGGTGATCGGGCTTGCCCGTCTCGATGGCAAGAAGGGAATCGTCGAGAAGCCGGCGCATGTCGTCGAGGTCCTGCACCGCCTTGGTCCGCTCCGCTCATCGGCGATGAACTCGGTGCGGAGACGTTCCCCCCGGAGGCGGCCGGATCGTGCTTTGCCTCAACGCCCATGCCGACCAGCTCAGCCAGAGATGTTTCCAGGCCCTGACCTTGCACGGGCTCGCTTATGCCGGTGCGTTCAAGGCGTGCCAGCCCGATTACCGGCTTCTTTGCGCGGGCGTCCCCCGGGCTATGGGCGCGGGTTGCAATGTCTGCTCGACAACGCAAGCGCGCTTAGCCCGGCTTGCCGTTCGGCGCTCGAAGGTCACGAACTGCTCACTCCCGACGAGGAAGGGCAGGACTGGTAGAAGAAGCGAAGCTTCAGCCGCGCTCGGCAGCGGAGTGGCCCGCGTTCGACCGGGCAGGGTCCGGCTTGCCGAACACGATGCCAATCTCCCGCTCTTCGCCCTCGCTATCCTTGTAAACGAGACCGAACACGCTCGCCGCGGTGCGAAGCCATTTCGCGCGCTCTTCAAGCGACCAGACCGCATTCGGCTTCGGCAGCCGATCGACCAGGCCTTGAATGAGGAGATCCGTCCTGCTGCGATCGGCTTCCTCGGCCGCGACGATTTGAGACCCGAGCAACTTCAGCGGCGTCGGGCTCTCGCTGACTTCCACCGGTGGCAATTTTACCCGCGTCGTCTCGAGCGGAACGCGTCCGCGATTTGTATTGGGACCGAACATATCCATCTCTGCCGCAATGCCTCACTGTTGATCGCGCGCGTGCGCCTCCGCCTCGCCGGAAGCAACGCGCGCCTTTTGCCTCAAGCGTTGGACGTGGGCTCTTGATCCTCGGCGAGCGCGACGGCTGGCTTGCCAGGGTCGCGGACGAAGTTGCTGACGGCGTTGTCAATCAGCTGGAACTGCGTCACGAACTCATTCGTCAGCCTGCGATAGCTGTCGTGGATCAGCGCGACATGACGCTGAAGCCGCGTCAGTTCGCGCTCCTGAGCCTCGACACGGACGCGGAGCGTGTTCCGCTCGGCGACGAGGCGCTGAATTGCCCCCGCCGAGGCGAGAAGCACGAGTTCGATGTCCTGCTCGGAGCCGTGTTGACGGAACTCCGCGCCGGATTTGCCCGCTGCTTCGCTATCTACGCCCGCGATATCCATAGCCGCGCTATTGTCTCTGCCAAACATGTTCGCTCGTTGGAATGATGCGAGGGCGTGGGAGGACGGCCTCGCAAATGCCGCTGTCTCAACGTGCTTTGCAGTTTACCATAAGTCGCGCCAAATGCCCGTTAGCGCGTTGGACTATGGTTAACGCCTCGCCAAGCCGGAGCGCAACTGAGCCTCGTTGTCAGGGACTGCCGTCCGGCGGCTCGGTCGCGATGACCTGCTGGAGGAGCTGCGGCCCGACCGAGATTTCGCCGGTGAAGGGGCGGCTGTAAGCGGCGATCAGCAAAACCGAGACGGCGATCCCGATCGCGAAGATCGCAAGCGCGATGGCGCAAGTGAGCCGGTTGTCGCAATGGACCATGGCGATGGCGACAAGCGCGCAAAGCCCCTGGAGCAGGATCGCGGCCCATTTGACCGCGCTGACCGACGTTTGGCTGACGACGATGCGCTGACGCCGCGCTTCCAGCGCGCGATGCACATCGTTGATGATTTCGCGCTGCACCATCTTTTGCGTCTCTTCGGCGGCCTGCAACGCGAGGGTGACCTTCAGAGCCTCGATCAGATGGGTCGGCATGGTTTCCATCGTCAGGCGACGCTTCGCCATGGATCCCCATTCATGCGTCACCGCTTCCTCGATATGGCGATTGACGAGCCGGCGCAGAGCGTCCCTCTGCTCGTCCGGGACGCTGTCGGTGAGGAGCACGATGCCGCGAAGAGCGCTC
>DASTKZ010000117.1:0-11104 GCA_035715445.1 Methyloceanibacter sp. | reverse complement strand
GGCATTTGGCCGCCGTCGGGTCCAGGCATGATGCCGCCCGGCGCCGGCTCGGGAGTCGCCGGGGTCGGCGCGGTCGCGGCGCCTCCGGGGCTTGCGCCTTTGCCGAACAGCTCTCCTCCGCGGGAGGGCCGGCATTGGAATTTGCCGTCGAATACGCCGCACTCCATGACGGCGTCGAGGACCAGTCCGCGCACGCCGTCGGATGGCTTGAGCGCTTGCATGAGGGCCGCCGCGTCGTGGCTCTGCGCCAGCAGTGCAACGCAAACGAGAGCCGGCAGCACGCGAAACACAGACATCGGCGATCCCTCCACCCACCTCGCCGGCATAATGGCACAGGAGCGGAAACATGGCAGCCGATTGCGACGCGGGTGAGGGGGAATAGCGCCCGGTAAATCGGGGCCTTGCCAGAGGCCGTTCCGCTTGTCACCATGGACCCCTTAAAGGCTTGCGCGGGTGGGTGCGTCAGGAGCCTTCTCCGCGCGGGGTATAACCGCAAGGGAGGAGATCATGGGCCAAGCGCAGGGCCAACCAGCCCGCAGCGCCCGCTGCATCGCACTGGTTGGCCCCTATCTCAGCGGCAAGACGACGCTTCTCGAATCCATTCTCGCCCGCACCGGCGCCATTACCCGCCAGGGTTCGATGGCAGACGGCAACACGGTCGGCGACGCCTCGGCGGAGGCCCGGCATCACGGCATGAGCGTCGAGCTCAACGTGGCCACCGTCGATTTCCTTGGCGATAGTTTCACCTTCCTCGACTGCCCCGGTTCGATCGAATTTCAGGCCGACGCGGCCGATGTGCTCACGGCCTGCGACGCCGCCGTCGTTGTTTGCGAGCCCGACGAGAAGAAGGTCCCGGGGCTGCAACTGATCCTCAAGCAGCTCGAAGATCGCGGCATCCCGCACTTCCTCTTCGTCAACAAGATCGACAAGGCCGAGGCGCGCGTACGCGATATCGTGCCGATGCTGCAGCCCGCCAGCACCAAGCCGCTCGTTCTGCGCCAGATTCCCATCTGGGAGAACGACATCGTCACCGGCTTCATCGATCTCGCGCTCGAGCGCGCCTTTGTCTATCGCGAACATGCGCCGAGCGAGGTCGTGGCCATCCCGGATGCTCTCGCGGCGAGCGAGAAAGAAGCGCGCTTCTCCATGCTGGAAAAGCTCGCCGACTATGACGACGAGTTAATGGAGCAGCTTCTGGAGGACGTGCCGCCGCCCCGCGACAAGGTGTTCGACGATCTCTCCAAGGAGTTCCGCGAGGGGTTGATCTGTCCGGTGGTGATGGGCTCGGCCGAAAACGGCCACGGCATCTTGCGCCTGCTGAAGGCGCTGCGGCACGAGGCGCCGTTCGTGCAGGCTACCGCCAAGCGGCTTGGCGTCGACAAGGCGCCGTCTTGCGCCTTCGTGGCCAAGACCTTCCACACCGCGCATGGCGGCAAGCTGTCGCTCGCCCGCGTGCTCACCGGCAAATTCGCCGACGGCACCACCGTCTATGGCGGGGACAGCGAAGAGCGCATCTCCGGCATCTTCAGCGTCATGGGCCAGGAGCCAACCAAGCGCGGCGAGGCGAAGGCGGGCGACACGGTCGCCTTCGGCCGCCTTGATAGCATCAAGACCGGAACGACGCTGACCGAAGACAAGGGCAAGAAGCTCGCAATCCAAGCCGTGACCCCCGCGAGCCCCGTGTTCGGTCTCGCCATCGCCGCCAAGGAGAAGAAGGACGAAGTGAAGCTCACGGCGGCGATCGCCAAGATCATCGAGGAGGATCCCTCGATCTCGCTTACCCATAGCCAGGACATGGGCGAGATGGTGCTGTGGGGTCAGGGCGAGATGCATTTGCGCGTCGCGCTCGAGCGGCTGGTGCGAAAATACGGGATCGACGCTTCGACGCGCCCCCGGCAAATCCCCTACCGTGAGACCATCCGCAAGTCGGTGGAAGTGCGTGGACGCCACAAGAAGCAATCCGGCGGTCACGGTCAGTTCGGCGACGTCGTGGTCACGATTAAGCCGCGCCAGCGCGGCGCAGGTTTCGAGTTCAGCGACGAGATTACCGGCGGCGTGGTGCCGAAGAACTACATTCCTTCGGTCGAGATCGGCGTGCGCGATTCCCTCCATTCGGGTCCGCTCGGCTTTCCCGTCGTCGATGTCGCCGTGTGCTTGATCGACGGTTCCTACCATTCGGTCGATTCCTCCGACATGGCGTTTCGTCAGGCCGGCCGCATCGCCATGAGCGAAGGCATGCCGCAATGCTCGCCGGTTCTGCTCGAACCGGTCATGGCCGTCGCGATAGCCGCGCCGTCGGAGGCGACCGCGAAGGTGAACTCCATCGTATCGTCGCGCCGCGGGCAGATCCTCGGCTTCGACTCGCGTTCGGGTTGGACCGGCTGGGACGTCGTCGAGGCGCATATCCCCGAGTCCGAGATACAGAACCTGATCGTGGAACTGAGGTCGGCGACGGCCGGGGTCGGCACCTTCAACGCCAAGTTCGATCATCTGGCGGAGCTTACCGGCAAGGTTGCGGAACACGTGCTTGCAGCCCGTGCTTCGAAGGCGGCGTAAGGGGTTTAAGGGCGTAACGATTGACTAAGGCTTCGCGGGCTAGCTTCGTGCCGCCCGGGAGCCGAGAGGTCCTGGGCGACACGTTGCGTCACAGGTAGCTTGCCGGGAGAAGTCTTGTCGCGTCGCCCCGATCGCTCCGGAAGACCGTTTAGCTGGCCGGTCTTCGTTCTCGCCAGCCTAGCGGCGGCCGCCGTTCTCGCGACGCTCGTTGCCGTCCCTCAGTGGCTGTCGCAACAAGCGCGCTGGGAGCAGCTCCGAAAGGACGTCGGAGCGATTGGCCAAATGGCCGCCAGCGTTATCAAAGGAGACCTGCACCGCCGTCTGATCGATCCGAAAAACTACAGCGACGATCTCTATAAGCGCACGCTTGAGCCGCTCGTGCGTCTTCATTCGGCCGATCCCGATATCTTCTATCTGTACACGATGGTCGACCGCGGCGGTGTTGCACACTTCATTCTCGACACGGCCAGTTCCTCTGATCTGCGCACCAAGCACCAACCGCGTGCCTCCGCCTATGACGAGACATTTGTACCGCGCGAAGACGATGACTGGCTCGAGCAGCTCGCTTCGGGCACGACATATGTCAATGAGGACTTCGAGGAGGACGATTACGGAACCTTCCTCACCGGGCTCGCTCCGATCTACGACAGTGAAGGTCGTTATAGCGGTTTCGCCGGCGTCGATTTCGACACCGAATATTATCTGACGCGGGAGGCCGGCTTCCGCGCCATCGCCATCGCGACGCTCGGCGCGGCGTTGCTGTTGGCGCTTGCCATCGGTTATGCCGCGGCGGTCTATCACGGGGCGATGCAGCGGCGCATGCGCGAGCTCTATGACAGCTCAATCCGCGACAGTTTGACGGGAATGTTCAACCGCCGTGGCGCCATGGACTTGATGAAGAAGGCCGTGGACCGCCACGCCGGACGAAGCGCAATGCTGGTCGTTGATATCGACAATCTCAAATTAATCAACGATATGCGAGGTCATACCACCGGCGATGCCGTCTTGCGCGGACCTCCGAGGCGATTCGCGCAAGCCTCAAGGAAGGTGACGCATGCGCGCGGCTTGGCGATGAGTTCCTGATCTTCGCTGCCGGCCGCGATGCCGACGGGGCGAAGGATATCGCCCGCGACATCCGCACCCGATTGGCGGAGGGGATGCCGCTTGCCGGTGCTTCCTTCACCGTATCGATGGGGATCGCCATCTCCGACGGCGAGGAGACAGACTTTGCCCAGATGCACCGGAACGTCGACTCTGCCTTGCATCAGGCGCGAGCCGAAGGCAGGAATCGCATCAGCGTGTTCGATCCGCCGAACCAAGCGGAGCGTGAGCCGGCCCGACTGGCGAAAACGACGACATAGGCGCCTCAAGCCATATCTGATCCCGCTTGCTTCGGCGGCGGCGTCTTTCGCGACATCCGCCGCAGCCAACGCAGGGCGAGCCACAGGAGAAGGACAACGGCGATGAGCGTAAGAAGCGGCGTCGCGAGCGCGAGCAGCGAGACGAGGAGCGAGCCACCGAACTCCGCCGTGGCGATCACGGGGTTGCCAAGACCTCCGGTGAATGCCGTCGATTTTGCCCTCACGAGCGTCGTCACGGATTGGGTCGCGCCGGCGATGCCGCCACCCGCGATGATCGCGGCGGCCCATTTCACCATCGGCGGCAGGTCGGTCATGACGGCGGCCGCGACGACCGTGCCGGCGACGAAGGCGGCCGGAGTCGCCAGCGTGTCGAGCAGGTTATCGACGCCCGGAATGTAGTAGGCGAGGATCTCCACCACAGCCGCCACGCCGAGCAGGATGAGCGCCGGCAGCGTGCCGAGCCAGGCGAAGTTTTCGCTCAAAGGAAGATGCCCGCTATAGGCCGCAGCGCTTGCGACCAGCATCGGCAGGAACAGTCGAAGCCCGGTTGCCGCCGCAAGCCCGACGCCAAGCGCGACCGACAGGGCGAGATCGAAATCGGACATGTCCGAAATTACCACGCTTGGCCGCCACGCGGCAGCTTACTCGGCGCGTGGATTGGCGAGCCGCCAGTCGGATGGACGCTCGAAGGTGCCGCGCCAGATGCCGCGTTTTGCCGCTTGCGCCTCGGCCTCGGCATCGCGATAGGGGTTGCCCGCTGCGCCGCCGAGATCGATGGCATAGCCGTCGCGCACCATCGCCTCGCCGAGATCGGGCACGCCGGCTGCGCTGCAAACCGCGACGATCCGGCCGAAGCGGTCGGTCGCGCGCGACTCGCAACTCACATTGCCGCCTTTCATGAGGGTCGTGAGCTTCGCCTTGGCGGCGCGGCCGCACAGCCAGCTCTTGCCGTTCGCCTCGCTACAGGTCTGCGCAAGTTCAGGCGCGTCGATGCCGAACAGGCGATATTCGGCGCCGTTGGCCGCGCGTATGGTGTCGCCATCCATGGAGACGATCTTCGCGCCCGGACCGAAGGGAGGAACCTCGACGGTGCAATAGCGCTCGATGAGGATCACCACGACGACCACGAGCACGAGCGCGATCAGCTTGCCGAGCGCTTGGGCAAGCGCGCGGGAGGACTGTCCCTCGGTCTCCTGGCCTTTCCGTCCGGTCACGTCTCAAGCAGGTAGCGCAGATTCGCCGGCGCGGCGAGACATCGCTGCTTCGTCTCGCTAGCTCCCGTCGATGCGCTTGCCGATGAGGGCGATGGCTTGCTGATAGACACCGGCCGCGTTCCAGCCCTGGATCGCGGCGAAATTCGGCTGTCCCGGCTGATAGCCCGCGCCCCTGACCCAGCCGTGGCCCTTGAGGAAATTGGCGGTCGAGGCCAGCGCATCGGCCTTGGTGTTGAGGTTGACGACGCCGTTGCCGTCGCCATCGACCGCATAAAGCAGGATGCTCTTCGGCAAGAACTGGGTCTGGCCGACTTCGCCATGCATGGCGCCGCGTGTCGTGCCGCTCAGCACGCCGCGATCGACAAGCTGGAGCGCCGCGTAAAGCTGGTCGGTGAAATATTCGGGCCTGCGGCAATCATAGGCGAGGGTGGCGACCGCGGAAATCGTCGGCTGGCTGCCCATGAAGCTGCCGAAGGCAGTCTCCATTCCCCAGATGGCGATGAGGGGGCCGGCCGGAACGCCGAACCGCTTTTCGATCGATGAGAACAGGCCAGCATTGGCGGATCTCATGGCCTTGCCGCGGGCGGCGATGGCGGGGCCGCCTCGCTTCGCCATGAACTGATCGAGGCTCAGCCTGAAGCTCTTCTGGCCGCGGTCGGCTCTGATCGTTCCGACCGAATATTTGGTCGCCATGAGCGCGGCGATCGCTTTGGGCCCGACGCCGTTGCCGGAGGCCTCGCCGGCGAAGACCTTCTTCCAGCCCTCGAAGCCGCCGCTGTTGTTGCCGCAAGGGGCGGCATCGGCCGGGCTGTTGGCGAGACCGATCGTGGCGGCGAAAAGTGCAGCCATACTCAAATACTTGTTTGTCATGGATAAGACCCCGTGATCCCCCTATTACACCCGTTTTTGGCCCTTCTGGCGAGGCCATGCCGGTTGGACATTGTTAACCTTAACCATTTTCACAAAAAAGTCCCCATCTCGCCGGAAATGAGCGTAAGTTCGCACTCGGTGATGGCGTTCCCTCCCATCACCGTCCCCGCAGGGAACTTAACGGAAGAAGCCCCGCTCCCCCCGTTCGGGGCTTCTTCCTTTTCATGCTTTCGGCAGGGACCTGGGGATCGCCGAAATCGAGGTTTGCCCAGTCTTGCCGCAGCGCGTCTTGACGGCTAGAGGATTGTGCTTCCTCATTTGCGCGAAGACGGTTTGTGACCAGAGGGTGTTCCCATGACGAAGATCTTTCCGCCGCTTGAAATCCCCGCAACGCTCGCTGCCGGCCCGGGGCCGGGGAACACCGATCCCAGGGTGCTCGAGCGCTTCGCCAAGACCGGCGTCGCCGATCACATGCAGAAGGACGTGCTGCGCGGCATGCTGGAAGCCAAGCAGATGCTGCGCGACCTGTGGGGCACCAAGAACGTCTACACTTTCGGCGTCGCCGGGACGGGCTTCTCAGGCCTCGATTGCGTGCTCTCGCTGATCCTGCCGGGCGACAAGGTGGTGACGTTCCCGAACGGGACGTTCTCAGGGATCGACAGTCTCACCATTCGCATGAAAGCCGCGACCAAAGAGGAGCTTGCGGCGGATTCGCTCAATCCGAAGCCGAAAAGCGTGGTCGTCGTCGAGACCCCGCACAGCCAGTCGGTCACGGCCGAGACGATCGACAAGGCGCTCGCCGAGCACAAGCCGATGTGGGCCTTCATGGCCCATTGGGAGACGGGCTCGGGCCGCATCAACGACCTCAAAGCCTTCAGCGATTCCTGCCTCAAGCACGGCGTGATGGGCATTGTCGATGCGGTGTCGAGCCTCGGCGTCGCCGATTTCAACATCGACGACTATCCGGGCGTGGTTGCCTGGGCCTCGTGTCCGCAAAAGGGCGTGCTGTCGCTGCCGCTCACCTATGCGCCGGTCAGCTTCACCGACAAGGCAATCGAGATGGTGAGGAAGCGCGGCTGCCGCACCTACGTGCATCACCCCGTTCTCGACGCGCGCCATTGGGGCATCATCGACGGCAAGGACGTCGAGACGCCCGCCTACCACCAGACTCATTCCTGCTACGCGGTCGCCGCCTTCCACGAAGCGCTCCGCATCATTCTCGGCTACGGCCGCCGCCGCAAAGCGTCGGACTACGCCTATCACGAGAAGGCGCTGCGCCAGGCGGTCGAAAGCATGGGTTGCGACGTCACCTCGAACATGACGAGCCTCATCGTCCTCAACCTGCCGGGCAGGCTCAAGGGCAAGGAGAAGGAACTGGTGCAAGGGGCGCGCGCGCAAGGCTTCGGCATTTGGCCGACGCTGTCAGAACCGGTTCAGGTCCGCATCGGCATTCTCAATCAGCTCAGTCCCGAGCAGATCGGCGAGATCGTCAGCCGCTTCGCCGACGCGATGCTCGCCATGGGCGCCGAGTTCGACAAGCAAAAGGTGCTGAACCAGCTCAAGTCGTATTACGCCAAGGCGGCGTGACGCACCGCGACCGCGCTTTAATGCGAAAGGCCCGGTACATCGCCGGGCCTTTTGTTTGACGCTATTCTCCGCCCGAAAAGAAGAGGACAGGGACGGCGGGACTAGGAGATTTTGCGGGCTAACGAGGAGGTCGCTCTTCTTCGGTTTCGGCTTACCCGGCGTTATGCAATAGCACGAGTAGGGGTCGTCGGGGTGTTTACATGTCCACTTTCCGCCGCCATTTACACAAGTTGACCTAGCCGCCGCTGCCGACCGTACACATCAGAGGCGGACATTGTTAGCGCCAAGCCCAAGGATCCGAAGAGCATCGTGATCGTCCACATCCTCGTACCTCCTCTTTGAAGCGCTCGCGCTTCGCTCAACTCTTCGGGTGGAGGTCGCGCATGGCGTCGGCCATGAGCCACGCGAGCTGCTGCGCCTGAATGCCGAAGGTCTGAATCTGGGTCTGGGCGTAGCGGCCCTGAAGCGTCAGCACTTCTTGGATGTCCTTGGCGCGGGCGAGATCGCTTGCAAGCGCGAAAGAGCGCTCGGCATTCTCCTTGGCGAACGCAATTGCCTTGTCCTGAACCGCCTTGAATCCGGTCATCGCGTCGGCGCCGGCCGAATCCACCCATGCGCCCATGGCCTTCGTCATGAAATCCATGAACTGACCGTAGGCCGCGCGCGCCTGCTCGACATTCTTCTCGGCGAAATCGCGAAGCTCGGGCGGTATCTCGAAAGACGGCTTCTCTGCCATGAGATCCTCTCAAATTTTAACGGTTGCGCGGAACCCTCGCTGCACGCCTCACTCCAGCCTATCGCATTCTAGCGCAATCACGGGGGAGAGGGGGGTACGTTTGGTTAAAACCCCGCGCTTTTCCGCCCACGCTTTTGCGTGGCGAGCCTTCTGAAGCGTGCTAGAACCTCGGTTGGTTAGAGAGGGATATCGCGCATGATATGCAATCGCACCGGAGCGGCGGGCGTCCTCGTCTTCGCGTTGCCGCTTCTGTTTCTGTCACCGTCGGCGGTATTTGCGCAGGCGGGTACCATCACCAAGGGCATGCAGAACAACTGCGCCAACGACTACAAGAAGTTCTGCGGCGATTACGGGCTGCAGACCTCCGCGCTCAATCTGTGCATGCGGAAAGCGGGCCCGAGCCTTTCGCCGGCCTGCGTGCAGGCGCTCGTCCAAGCCGGAAAGATTTCGCAAGCGGAGGTGGACAAGGTCAAGGCGAAGCTCGGGCGGTAGAAGAACTCCCTCGAGCGGCTATTCAGCCGGCCCCGCCTTGCATCGTCCCACCCCGATCGAAAGAACAAGGATTTTGACCATGAAGAGATTTATTTGCTTGAGCGTATTCACGGCCTTGGCGTTCGTGAGCACCGCCTCCGCCGCCGCAGATTGCGCCAAGATCATTGCCACCGGCCACCCGCAATATCCGGTCATTGCCTTCAAGGACGGCGAGGCGATCGCGGGCGCGGCGCCGATGCTGGTCGAGGCCATCGCCAAGAAACTCAACGTTCCGCTTGAATCCAAAGCCATGGGCTCTTGGGCCGACGCTCAAGCGGCGACCCGCGACGGCAAGGCCGACATGATCTTCGGCGTCTACTTCAACGACGAGCGCGCGCAATATCTCGACTATGTCCAGCCGGCCTTCATCTATGACGACGTTGCGGTCTTCGTCCTCAAGGGCAAGGGCTTCGAGTTCAAGGGTCGGGACGACTTGATCGGCAAGAAGGGCGTCACCAATGAGGGCGAGAGCTACGGCAATGACTTCGACGCTTTCATGAAAGCCAAGCTCGACGTGACCCGCACGGCCGGCATCGACGAGGCCTACAAGCAGCTTCTCGACGGCAAGGCCGATTATCTCATCGCGGGCTACTATCCCGGTCTCGCCGCCGCGGCCAAGGGCGGCGTGAAGGACAAGGTCGAGGTTCTCGATCAGGCGCTGGTCACGGCCGAAATGTTCGTCGCCTTCTCGAAGAAGTCGCCTTGCGCGGGGTTGGCTGAAAAGTTCGGCCAGGGCATCGCCGAGCTGACGACCGACGGCAGCTTCGACAAGATGTTGACCGAAGCGACGGCGAAGTGGGATTCCGGACCGGGAAAGCCGTAACGTTCCGCTCGCGCGTCTATTCGGCGGCGGCCGCGACCGGCTCGACGCCCGCGAGATATTTTTCCACTTCGAGCGCCGCCATGCAGCCAAGCCCTGCCGCGGTCACCGCCTGACGATAGACATCGTCGGTAACGTCGCCCGCGGCGAAGACGCCAGCCACATTGGTCGCGGTCGAGTACGGCTTCACCAGAATGTAGCCGGACGGCTTCATGTCGATCTGGCCCTTGAACAGCTCGCTCTGGGGCTCGTGCCCGATGGCGACGAAGATGCCGTCGGCGGGCACGGTGACGATGCTCCCGGTCTGCGTGTTCTTGAGAGCGGCGCCGGTTACCGTTCGCGGATTTTCGTGCCCGAGCACCTCATGCAGCTCGGAATTCCACATCACCTCGATCTTCGGATTGGCGAACAGACGCTCTTGCAGGATCTTCTCGGCGCGGAGCGCTCCTCTCCGGTGCACCAGCGTGACGTGGCTCGCGATATTGGCAAGATAGATCGCCTCTTCGACCGCGGTGTTGCCGCCGCCGATCACGATCACCTTCTTGCCGCGGAAGAAGAAGCCGTCGCAGGTGGCGCAAGCCGATACGCCGTAACCCTTGAAGCGCTCTTCGGAGGGAAGCCCGAGCCAGCGCGCCTTCGCGCCCGTCGCGATGATGAGCGTATCGGCGGTGTAGATGGTGCCGCTATCGCCCGTGAGCGTAAACGGACGCCGTTTCAGATCGGCTTCGAGAATATGGTCGCGCAGGATTTCGGTGCCGACATGCTCGGCCTGCACGCGCATTTGGTCCATGAGCCAGGGGCCTTGGACGACGTCGGCGAAGCCTGGATAGTTCTCGACATCGGTCGTGGTGGTCATCTGCCCCCCGGGCTGGATGCCCTCGATGAGCAGGGGCTTCAGCATGGCGCGCGCGGTGTAGATGCCGGCGGTGTAGCCGGCGGGGCCTGAACCGATGATGATCACCTTGGCGTGACGGGTGGCCATGATTGCCTCTGGTTGGCGCGAAGGACAGACAGGTAAGCACAAGACGCTGTCGCCGCAACGGGGGGCTCTGCTTGCGGCCGATTACCCTTTGCTTTCAAGGCCTAAGGCGCGACGGATGGCGGCCGCCACCATCTGGGTGTCGTTGATCGGGGCGTAGCTCCATGATTCGAGTCGCTCCGCGAAGGGCCGGGTCGCGCCGCGCTCCCGCATCAGGCGGTGGAAGCGGGCGAGCCGCGCCGAGCGGCCCCGAAGCGCCTGCACATAGACCGGCTTTCCGGTGCCGGCCGCCTCCGTGACCATATTGACCGAATCCTCGGTGACGACGATCGCGTCGGCGAGCCCGAGAAGGGCAAAGTACGGATTGTCGCCGGCGCCGTCCCACACGAAGTGCGGCACGTCCGCGATGGCGCCGGACAGGCGCGCGAGCGAGTCCGGCCGCGTGCGGCG
>DASTKZ010000116.1:0-9683 GCA_035715445.1 Methyloceanibacter sp. | reverse complement strand
CCATCCTGCTCAAGGGCCGGGAACTCAACGCGCTCGTTCCGCGCTGCTAACCGGCCGCGTGACATATTTATAGTGCGAGTTTCTGCGATGTCATCCAATTGTCATCGGCCGTCAAATAGGATCGAGTCATGAGCGAGACGCGCCCCTTGAACGTGCTGTTCCTCTGCACCGGCAATTCGGCGCGCTCGATCATGGCCGAGGCGATCCTGAACCGCTTGGGGGCCGGCAAGTTTCACGCCTACAGCGCCGGAAGCCACCCCACCGGCAAGGTCA
This sequence comes from Methyloceanibacter sp., assembly GCA_035715445.1. Lineage (GTDB taxonomy): Bacteria > Pseudomonadota > Alphaproteobacteria > Rhizobiales > Methyloligellaceae > Methyloceanibacter. The sequence continues at coordinate 9,410 of DASTKZ010000116.1, read as the reverse complement.
ATCCCTTGGCGCTCAATCTTCTGCGCAAGATGAACTACGACGTCTCCGGGCTCCGCTCCAAAGCGTGGGATGAGTTCGCCGCGGCTTCCGCCCCGAAGCTCGATTTCGTCTTCACCGTGTGCGACGACGCGGCCGGCGAGACCTGTCCGATCTGGCCCGGCCAGCCCATGACGGCTCATTGGGGCGTGCCCGATCCCGCCAAGGCCACGGGCACCGAAGCAGAGCGGGCGTTCGCCTTCGACGACTGCTTTCGCATGCTCAACCAGCGCATCGGCATTTTCGTCAGCCTGCCGCTCTCATCTCTGAGCAAGCTCTCGCTGCAAAAAGAACTCGACACGATCGGCCGCATGAGCCGCAAAGCGCCCTCGGAACACCCCGCCTAGCCTTGGGTCCCCAAAACGTCATCCTGAGGCGGCCGCGAAGCGGCCCTCGAAGGACGCAAGCGCGCAACTGTCATCCTTCGAGGCTCGCTCCGCTCGCACCTCAGGGTGACGGCTCGTGGTCCCGTTTCCTTGGGGGGAGCGCGCGGGGGCGCCGCGTTGACAAGGGTAGGCCGCCCACTTATGTCTCACGAGCGTTTGCTCCCCGGCAATTTGCGCGCTTCTGCAAGGCTTTGGTGGGGATCGGCCACGGAAAATCGCCTGCGTCGCTTTGGAGGCTTAACGGCTCATGCTGTCCTTTGGCACTCTCGCCAGCAAGGTCTTCGGTTCTTCCAACGACCGGAAACTCAAGAAATACGGTCCGATCGTCGACCAGATCAATGCGCTCGAGGCCGGGACCAAAGCGCTTTCGGACGAGGCCTTGCGCGCGCGAACCGATGAATTCCGCGCACGTTTGCGTGAGGGCGCCGAGCTCGACGATTTGCTCCCCGAAGCTTTCGCCACGGTGCGCGAAGCCGCCATCCGCACGCTCGGCCAGCGGCATTTCGACGTGCAGCTCATCGGCGGCATGGTGCTGCATGAGGGCCGCATCGCCGAGATGAAGACCGGCGAAGGCAAGACGCTGGTCGCGACGCTGCCGGTCTATCTCAATGCGCTCGCGGGCCGCGGCGTCCACGTCGTCACCGTCAACGACTACCTCGCCAGGCGCGACGCCGCCTGGATGGGCGCGATCTACAAGTTCTTGGGGTTGACCGCCGGTTGCATCGTGCACGAACTCAGCGACCAGCAGCGGCGCGAGCAATATGCCTGCGACGTCACCTACGGCACCAACAACGAGTTCGGCTTCGACTATCTCCGCGACAACATGAAATACGCATCGACCGAGATGGTGCAGCGCGGCCATGTCTTCGCCATCGTCGATGAGGTGGATTCGATCCTGATCGACGAGGCGCGCACGCCGCTCATTATTTCCGGTCCGCTCGACGACCGCTCCGAGCTCTACAACACCATCGACACGTTTATTCCGAAGCTGGAGGCCGGCGATTTCGAGCTCGACGAGAAAACCCGCATCGTCACCTTGACCGAGGCGGGCAACGAGAAGGTCGAGCGAATGCTGGGCGAAGCCGGGCTGCTGAAAGGCGATTCGCTCTACGACATCGAGAACGTGACCGTGGTTCATCACGTGCAGCAGGCGCTCCGCGCCCACAAGCTGTTCCAGCGCGACCGCGACTACATCGTCAAGAACGACGAGGTCATCATCATCGACGAATTTACCGGGCGCATGATGCAGGGGCGGCGCTACTCCGAAGGCCTGCACCAGGCGCTCGAAGGCAAGGAGCATGTGGCGATTCAACCCGAGAACCAGACCTTCGCCACCATCACCTTCCAGAACTATTTCCGCCTCTATGAAAAGCTCGCGGGCATGACCGGCACGGCGGCGACGGAAGCCGACGAATTCTTGGAGACCTACGGCCTCGACGTGGTGGAGGTCCCGACCAATGCGCTGATGATCCGCGCCGACGAGGACGACGAGGTCTATCGCACCGCGCAGGAGAAGTACCGGGCGATCATCAGGCTGATCAAGGAGGCGCGCAAGCGCGGCCAGCCCATGCTGGTCGGCACTGTCTCCATCGAGAAATCCGAGATTCTCTCCGGCATGCTTAAGAAGGAGAATGTGCCGCATCAAGTGCTGAACGCGCGCTATCACGAGCAGGAAGCGCATATCATCGCGCAAGCCGGCGTGCCCGGCGCCATCACCATCGCCACCAACATGGCTGGGCGCGGCACCGACATTCAGCTCGGCGGCAATCCCGACATGTTGCTGGAGGACTGGGTCGTCGAGGAGACGAAGAAGGGTGCGGAGCCGCAAGCCGACGCGGTCGCCAAGAAGCGCGCCGAGATCGCGGCCCAAGTCGCCAAGCGAAAGACGGAAGCGCTCGAGGCCGGCGGCCTCTACGTGGTCGGCACCGAACGCCATGAAAGCCGCCGCATTGACAACCAGCTTAGGGGCCGCTCGGGCCGCCAGGGCGATCCGGGTAAGTCGCGCTTCTTCCTCTCGCTCGAAGACGATCTGATGCGGATTTTCGGTTCGGAGCGCATGGACGGCATGCTCAAGGCGCTCGGGCTGAAAGTGGACGAGGCCATCATCCATCCCTGGATCAACAAGGCGCTGGAGAAGGCGCAGGCGAAGGTCGAAGCGCGCAACTTCGACATGCGCAAGAACCTGCTCAAATACGACAACGTCATGAACGATCAGCGCAAGGCGATCTTCGAGCAGCGCCGCGAGTTGCTTGGCGACGCCGACCTGAACGAGACCGTGACCGAAATGCGCCGTCAGGTCGTTGACGATTTGATCGCGACGCACATTCCCGAGAAATCCTATCCCGAGCAGTGGGACACCGCGGGGCTGGCCGAAGCGGCGAAGGGCATCTTCGACCTCGACGCCCCCATTGCCGAATGGGCGGCCGAGGAAGGCATCGGCGACGTCGAGCTGCACGAGCGGCTGATGAAGGCGACCGATGAGTCGACGGCGAAGAAGGCGGCCGATATCGGCCCGCAGATCATGCGCCAGATCGAGCGGGCCGTGCTGTTGCAGACGCTCGACAATCTGTGGCGCGAGCACCTGGTCACGCTCGAACATCTGCGCCAGGTGATCGGCCTTCGCGGCTACGGCCAGCGCGATCCGCTGAACGAGTACAAGAGCGAGAGCTTCACCCTGTTCGAGCACATGCTCGGGCGCTTACGCGAAGCGGTGACCGGACAGCTCGCGCATGTGGAGCTGGCAAAGCCGGACGAGGTTCCACCGCTGGAGGGGGCCGAGCTCCCGCCCATGGAAGCGCATCACGCGAACCCGACCACCGGCGAGAACGAGTTCGCGCTCGAAACCGCCGGTGCCGGCGGCAATGGTGGAGGCCAGGCCAAGCCCGCGCGGGCGCGGAAAGCCGCAAGCGTCAATCCCGCCGATCCTTCGACCTGGGGCAAGGTGCAGCGGAACGCGCTCTGCCCGTGCGGCTCGGGGAAGAAATTCAAGCACTGCCACGGCACTTATTAGGCGCGCGGCCTCACCTCACGCAGGCTTGTCGGCGATCTCGGGGGCGCAACGATCCTCGACAATATTGTTGGCCGTCTCGATCGTTCCCGGCTCGAACACGTAGCGGCCGTTGCACACGCCGACGGCGGGCGGGACGCGGCTCGGCTGGAACAGATCGTAGCCCTTCTTCAAGTCGGACCAGAAGCCGTGCCAGCGGTAGCCTTTGCGGAAATTGAGCGCGCGCTCGGTCATGCGGAAGGGGAAGACATGCACCGGGAAGCGGGGCTGCCCTCCTTCGAGCGCCGCCGTCACCATGCGCCAAATCTCATCGACGCCGGGATCGGTGACCGCGAAGCAGCCGATCGAAGCGCAGCCGCCATGCACCATGATGAACGAGCCAGTGCGCCCATGCGCCCGATCGAAGACGTTGGGGAAGCCAAGACTGAACGAGCGGTGCATGCGGCTGTTCGGATTGAGCTGCTCGGCGTCAACCGTGTAGAAGCCCTCGGGCGCTTGCCGGTCGCCTTCGCGGAGCTTCGGCCCGAGCCGCCCGGACCAAACGCAAATGGGATAGGTGGCGAAGCGCTCGAAACGGTCGCCCTTCTGAACCCAAAGCTCAAGCTCGGATTCGAGCTTGAAGATGCGGATATAGACCGGCGCGCCGCGTTTCACGCCGTGAGCGGCAAGCCGCTCCTCGAAGCGGGCGACGTCGGGCGTGCCGGGCAAGGTCTCTCCCGCCCGGAACAGAGCCCGGTACTCGCTGCGGGTCCAATTGACGCGCGCGCGGTCGATCAGCTGGCGTCCCTCGGGCGTCAGCAAATAGTAGCCCGAGCCGGCAACGACGACGACGAGTAGGATGAAAAGCGCTCGCCACATGTGAGATCCCGGGATCGACGGCAAACCAGCGAGACCCAGTATAGGTCCCCTTGCGTCGGAATTCTGGCGTTACCGGGCGGGCGTCGCGGGGCCGAGGGTAAAGGCGCTGTAGTTCTGCTTGGTCGGCCCGAAGCTCAGCCCGAGCACGCTGCCGAGCGGCTTTCCGAGCGCGGCTTGCTGGCGCTTGGTCGCGGGCTTGGCCGACGCCTCCTGGAGCACGGGCGCCCGCGTGACCGGCAGCTTCTTGTAGGCCGGGCACGCGCCGGTGGGAGTGACGCGCGCGTTGTTGCCGAAGGAGGCGTTGATCACGTAGCGCTTCTCGCACACGGCGACCTTGGGCGGCAGATGGCTGACCTCGAAAGAGTCGTATCCTTCCTTCAGGGTCTTCCAGAAATCGAACCACTTCTCGTCCTTGTGCGCGGTCATGTTGGCCGCGGTCATGCGGAACGGATAGGCCTGGACCTGGATATCCTCCTGCCCGTTTTGCAGCGCGACGCGGGCGAGCGTGAAGATCTCCTCGACCACGGCGTCGGTCATGGCGTAGCAGCCGGAAGAGGTGCAGTCGCCATGCACCATGATGTTGCTCCCGGTGCGGCCATGCGCGCGGTCGTAAGCGTTGGGGAAGCCGACATCGAAGGAGAGGTAATACTTGCTCCGCGGATTCATCCCATCGAGCGAGACGGAATAGAACCCTTCCGGCGCCTGCCGGTCACCTTGCTCGATTTTGGGGCCGAGCCCGCCCGAATAGCTGCAGATCGGATAGGTCTTGAACAGATAGAAGCGGCCGTTGTCCTTCTGCTTCCACACTTCGAGCTCGGACTCGGCCTTGAAGATGCGGATAAGGACCGGCGCTTCCTCGGTCATACCCTTCTCCGCGAGGCGGGCTTGGGTCTGGGGCGTAAGCGGCTTCAGGTAGGGGGGCGAGAACTGGCCGCATGCCGAAAGCGCGACAGCGACAGCCGCCACGGTCGCCATAGTCATGGCCGTGACAAAGCTCGAACGAAACATACGCGAGTGCCCCTTGCGCAACCCGGTCAGGATCGATGGTGAGAGGTTAAAGCGAAGTTAGCGCTTCTTCTCGGCGCGTCCCCTCCGGCTCCCCCAACCAGCGCCAATTATAGGCCTGGCGCCAAGAGAGTGAATCCAAAAAAATTGGCGCTTTTTGGGGCTTTAGACCGGCCGGCCGATGGACAGGAATTTTTCGCGCCGTTCCTTGCGAATCTCGGCCGGCGAGAGTTCGTCATAGGCGGCAAGCGCGCCGACGATCGTGTCGCCCGTGGAGCGCATCACCTCGATCCCGTCCCGGTGCGCCCCGCCGACCGGCTCGGCGATGATCCCGTCGATGACGCCGAGCTTCAAAAGGTCCTGGGCGGTTATCTTCATGTTGGTCGCCGCGTCCATGGCGCGCGCCGAGTCGCGCCAGAGAATCGAGGCTGCGGCCTCGGGGGAGGCGACCGTGTAGATGGCGTGCTCCAGCATGTAGACCCGGTTGGCGGTGGCGATGGCAACGGCGCCGCCGGAGCCGCCTTCGCCGATGACGACCGCGACGATCGGCACGCCGAGGCCGAGGCAGCAATCGGTCGAGCGGGCGATGGCCTCGGCCTGGCCGCGCTCCTCGGCCCCAATGCCGGGATAGGCTCCGGCCGTATCGACCAGGCTCACGACTGGAAGCTTGAAGCGGTCAGCCATCTCCATCAGCCGCACGGCCTTGCGATAGCCCTCGGGGCGGGCCATGCCGAAATTGTGCTTGATGCGGCCTTCGGTATCGGACCCCTTCTCGTGACCGAGGACCATCACGGAGCGGCCGGAGAGCCGGCCGATGCCGCCGACGATGGCCTGATCCTCGGCGAAGAAGCGGTCTCCGGCGAGTGGGGTGAAATCCTCGACCAGCGCCTCGATGTAGTGGCGGAAATGCGGGCGCTCGGGGTGACGGGCAACTTGCGTCTTCTGCCAGGGGGTGAGCCCGGAATAGGTCTCTACCAGGGCCTCGCGGGCCTTTCTTTCGAGCTTGGCAAGCTCCTCCTCGATGGACACCGAGTGCTGCTCGCCGGCGAGCGCCTTCAGCTCGGCGACCTTGCTTTCGAGCTCGGCAATCGGCTTTTCGAAATCGAGATAGGTGCGCATCAAATCTGCTGTGCCCTTGAATACCTTCGTTCCGGCACGTCTTAAGGCGAGAATTAAGGCAATCGCATCGGTTTAAGTGGCCTTGTGCCGCGGCGCTGTCAACCAAGCGCGGGGGCCAAGCCTAGCCTCGCTTAATTAAGCGCGCCTGAGCAAGAGGGTGATGCTCTTCGACCAGGCGTCTCAGCCGCTCCTCGATGACGTGGGTGTAGATTTGCGTGGTTGAGATGTCGGCGTGGCCGAGGAGCTGTTGCACAGTGCGTAAATCGGCGCCGCGCTCCAAGAGATGGCTGGCAAAGGCGTGGCGGAGAACGTGCGGCGAGACGCGCGCCGGTTCGATCCCGGCGGCGGTAGCAAGCGCCTTCAGCTCCTGCCCGAAGCGCTGGCGGGTGAGATGCTCGCCTCCGCTCGAAGGGAACAGCCAGGCCGAGACGCGCTTCCCTTCCCTCTCATCGGCGCGGACGGCGGCGAGGTGGGCTTGCAGCGCGCCTTGCGCCGTCTCGTTCAATGGTACGAGCCGCTCGCGCCCGCCCTTGCCCTTGACGGTCAGCACCCTGTCGTCCGCCGTAAGCACGTTCCGCGGCAGCGCGATCAGCTCCGACACGCGCAAGCCCGTGGCATAGAGCGTTTCGAGCGCGGCATAGAGCCTGAGCGCGCGACGCCGCCCGATGCCCTCTTCGGCGTTCTCGCTCGCGTCCTTGGCGGTCTGGAGCAGCGTCTCGACCTCGGCAAGCGAGAGGATCTTGGGCAGCGGCCGTCCCAAGCGCGGACTGTCGATCGCCGAGCAGGGATCGCCGGAGCGCAAGCCCTCGCCGAGCAGAAAGCGGAAGAACTGGCGTATGGCCGAGAGCTTTCGCGCGCGGGAGGTCGGCGCGAGACCTTTGCGCGCGAGACCGGCGAGATAGGCGCGGATATGGTCGGCAGTCGCCGTCTTGACGGTCTTGCCCTTGGCGGCGAGGAAGGCGAGGAAATCGGCAAGGTCGCGGGTGTACGCCTCGACCGTATGCGCGGCCGCGCCGCGCTCGGCGGTCAGCATGTCGAGGAAGAGCGCAAGTTCCGATCCCCGCTTCGAGCGTCGCGCGGCCAAGGGTCAAGCCTTTCCGTGGCCGGGAAGGCTCGTGCTTGCCGGTGGGAGAAGCTTACTGCGCGCGGCGCCCCGCAGACTCGCCCGCCGCGGGCGGAGCGGCCTCGACCGCCGGCGTCGCCGCCGTGGTCTCGTCGAGCCGGCCCTTGACGTTGCGCAAGGCCTTGGAGATTTCCTTAGGCTCCGGCTGGAAGTATTCAGCGAGCACATAGAGGCTTCCAGTGATGACACCGGCGATCACCCCTACAATCATCAGGAAACGAAACAGTGTCGGCATCGCGGCGCTCGTGTTCCGGACAGAATATCCGTCGCGAACAGGGCGTCAATATGACCCAAAAGATCGGTGCTCTATTCTCAGGGCGCATCATGGATGATTCGACATGGCGCTGTCAGCATGGGAAATTCCGGCCGAGTCGTTTGCCTATCTGCCGCCTTGGCGGCGATTTCATCGCGCCTGACCGTTGAATGAGCCTAACCCTTTCCGAAAACAAGAAAGACGACCGGCAGGCGGGCGTGGCTTGGATTCGCGAACGCCTCGGGCCGCGCAGCATCGTGCTGATCGGGCTCATGGGCGCCGGCAAGACCGCCGTGGGACGGCGGCTTGCGAGCCGTCTCGAGCTGCCCTTCGTCGACGCCGACAGCGAGATCGAGACGGCCGCCGGGTCTACCATCAGCGAGATCTTCGCCGAGCACGGCGAAGCCTATTTCCGCCAGGGCGAGCGCAAGGTCATCGCGCGGCTCTTGGACAGCGGGCCGCAGGTGCTCGCGACGGGCGGCGGCGCCTATATGGACCCGGGCACGCGGGCCAACATCAAATCGCGCGGCGTTTCCGTCTGGCTGAAAGCGGACCTCAAGGTGCTGCTCAAGCGGGTCGGGCGCCGCGACAACCGGCCCCTGCTCGCCGCGGGCGATCCGACGCAAGTGATGAAGCAGCTCATAAGCAAGCGCTATCCCACCTATGCCGAGGCGGATGTCACGGTGGAAAGCCGCGACGTGCCCCATGACGTGATGGTGGGAACCGTGATCGACGCGATCGCCGTCAAGCTCGGCTATAGGCCGAAGACGGCCAGGCGCCGCAAGAAGGCGAAGTGATGGAAGGCCGCGTGGCAGCATCGGCGCGGAGCGAAACCGTCATCGACGTTTCGCTCGGGCCCCGCTCCTATCCCGTCGTCATCGGCGAGGGATTGGTTGGAGCGGCCGGAAACTGGATCACGACGCGCCTGCCCGGCGCCCGCTGCGCGGTCGTGACCGACGAGAAGGTCGCCGCACTTCATCTTGATCCTCTCAAGGCGAGCCTTGCCGAGCACAGCCTCTATCTCGGCGAAGCGGTGGTGCGGCCGGGCGAAGCAAGCAAGAGCTTTCCGGTTCTCGCTATTCTGTGCGAGCGGCTGCTCGAGCTCGGGGTCGAGCGGAGCGATTGCGTGGTTGCGTTCGGCGGCGGAGTCGTCGGCGACCTTGCCGGCTTCGCTGCAAGCATCCTCCGGCGCGGCGTCCGCGTGGTGCAGATGCCGACCACCCTTCTCGCCCAAGTCGATTCGGCGATCGGCGGCAAGACCGGCATCGATACAGCGCAAGGCAAGAACCTGATCGGCACGTTTCATCAGCCTAGTCTCGTGCTCGCCGATGTGGCCGTGCTCACCACGCTCAGCAAGAGAGAGTTCCGGGCAGGCTACTCCGAGGTGGTCAAATACGGGCTGATCGGCGATGCGCCCTTCTTCGCCTGGCTCGAGGAGAACAGCGCCGAGATCTTTTCCACCTCGGGCCCGGCTCGCCGGCAGGCGGTGGAAACGAGCGCCCGCGCCAAGGCCTTGATCGTGGCCGAGGACGAGCGCGAGGAGAGCGGGCGGCGCGCGCTGCTCAATCTCGGCCATACTTTCGGCCACGCGCTTGAGGCTTACGCCGGCTATTCCGACCGGCT
>DASTKZ010000115.1:0-11431 GCA_035715445.1 Methyloceanibacter sp. | reverse complement strand
CGGGCGCTGCGGGCTGGTTGGCCCTGCGCTTGGCCCATGATCTCCTCCCTTGCGGTTATACCCCGCGCGGAGAAGGCTCCTGACGCACCCACCCGCGCAAGCCTTTAAGGGGTCCATGGTGACAAGCGGAGCGGCCTCTGGCAAGGCCCCGATTTACGAGGCGCTGTTCCCCCTCACCCGCGTCGCAATCGGCTGCCATGTTTCCGCTCCTGTGCCATTATGGCGGCGAGGTGGGTGGAGGGATCGCCGATGTTTGTGCTTCGCGTGCTGCTGGCTCTCGTTTGCGTTGCACTGTTGGCGCAGAGCCATGACGCGGCGGCCCTTATGCAAGCGCTCAAGCCATCCGACGGAGTGCGCGGACTTGTCCTCGACGCCGTCATGGAGTGCGGCGTGTTCGACGGCAAATTCCAATGCCGGCCCTCCCGTCGCGATAAGCTGTTCGGCAAAGGCGCAAGCCCGGGAGGCGCCGCGACCGCGCCGACTCCCGAGCCGGCGCCTGGCGCCATCATGCCTGGACCCGATGGCGGGCAAGTGCCGCAAAGCGCGCCGGTCGATCCCTCGCAATGCCAAGGCGGCATGGTGGGGACGCCGCCAAACTGCAAGTGTCCGGAGAGCTCGGAATTGCTCGGCGGCAATTGCGTCCATTACACAGCCTCCTCATGCACCAAGGAGCTCACCGCGGACGCCCAGCCGCAAGCCTGCCCGAACATCGAGGAGAAGGTCTCCTGCAAGCTGCGCGATGACGGACTGAAGGATTGCTGCTGCGTGACCTATAACAAATTCTAGTCGGAACAGGCGAGGCCGTGCCGCTTCAAGCTCCCTCGCCCTTGCGGCGCTCGGGGTAGAGCGCGGTAAGCGCGTCGCGCGTGGCGGGCGCCACCCCTCTCTCGGTGATGAAACCGGTCACGAGCCGCGCCGGCGTGACGTCGAACCCGTAATTTGCCGCTTGCGTGCCTTGCGGCGCGATCTCGACAGTGGCGACGCTGCCATCCGACAAACGCCCGGTCATGCGCGTCACCTCTTCGGCATCGCGCTCCTCGATCGGAATCGCGCTGCCATCGCTCAAGCTCCAATCGATAGTGGAGAAAGGCAGCGCCACGAAGAATGGGACCCCGTTGTCGCGCGCCGCCAGCGCTTTCAGATAGGTGCCGATCTTGTTGGCGACGTCGCCCGTCGCCGTCGTGCGGTCGGTGCCGACGATGCAGAGATCGACCATTCGTTTCTGCATGAGATGACCGCCGGCGTTGTCGGCGATCAGGGTATGCGGCACGCCGTGGGCGCCAAGCTCGAACGCCGTGAGCGATGCGCCCTGATTGCGCGGCCGGGTCTCGTCCACCCAGACATGCACGCCGATGCCTTCGTCATGGGCGCGATAGACCGGCGCAAGCGCCGTGCCCCAATCGACGCACGCAAGCCACCCGGCATTACAATGGGTGAGGATGTTGACGATCGCCCCGCCCTTCTTCTCGGCATGGGCGCGGATAATCCCGACCCCATGCTCGCCGATCTTGCGGTTCGTCTCGACATCTTGGTCACAAATCTCCGCGGCGCGGGCGAAGGCCGCCGCCACGCGCTTGTCACGCGGCTGGTTGCGCACGGCCTTCTTCATCTCATCGAGGGCCCAACGGAGATTGATGGCCGTGGGGCGGGTGGCGGCGAGCGTGTCGCAGGCGCGATCGAGCCCCTCGTCCGAGGCGTCGGCGCGGAGCGCAAGCGCGACCCCGTAAGCGGCGGTTGCACCGATCAGCGGCGCGCCCCGCACCTGCATGGTGGCGATGGCCCGCGCGGCGTCGTCGAGCGTGCTGAGCGTCACGGTCTCGAACGCATGCGGCAGCTTGGTCTGGTCGATGATTTCGACCGATTTGCCGTCGGCGTTCGGCCAGATAGTGCGATAGGACTTGCCGCCGATCTTCATGCTCAGTCGCCCGCGAACGACATCAAGGCGTGAGGCTCGACGCCGAGCCGCGCAAGCCGCGCCGCGCCGCCGAGATCGGGCAGGTCGATGACGAAGGTGGCGCCGACCACGTCGGCCTTGAGCTTGCGCAGGAGCTTGACCGCGGCTTCCGCCGTGCCGCCCGTGGCGATCAGATCGTCAACGAGCAGCACCGGCTCGCCCGCGGCGATGGCGTCCTCGTGAATCTCGATCACATCGATGCCGTATTCGAGCTCATAGTCCTGACCGATGGCCTTGCCCGGCAGCTTGCCCTTCTTGCGGATCGGGATGAAGCCGCAACGCAGCCGGTCGGCGACAGCGCCGCCCAGGATGAAACCGCGTGCCTCGATGCCCGCGACCGACTGGATGCGGCGATTGGTGAAGGGTTGCGCCAACTGCTCGACGCAGGCCCTGAAGCCGTTGGCGTGGGCGAGGAGCGTGGTGATGTCGCGGAACATGATCCCGGGCTTCGGATAGTCGGGGATGGTCCGCACGAGGTCCTTGAGATTGATATCGGCCGCCATTGGGACCTCCGTTACGTTAACTCTTGAGCACCCGACCCGCCACGGCGTCGAGCTTCCTGAGAAGCTCGGGGTCGCGCGCTTCCGGAGCGGTGATGATGGCCGTGTCGAGCGCGCGGTCGGAGCCGATGGGACAAGGCTCGTGCTCGCGCGGGAAGGTTTGGGCGAGCCGCGCGATCAGCCGCGCCCCCTTCTCCGCGTTCGCCATCAGCACCTTGATGATGTCGGTGACGGTGACCGCGTCATGGTCGGGATGCCAGCAATCGTAATCGGTGACCATGCCGACTGTCGCGTAGCAAATCTCGGCCTCCCGCGCGAGCTTGGCCTCGGGCAGATTGGTCATGCCGATGACGGAATAGCCGAGCCCCTTATACGTGAGGCTTTCGGCGAGGGTGGAGAATTGCGGGCCCTCGATGCAGACATAGGTGCCGTTTCTCACCACGGCGATGCCTTCCGCTTCCGCCGCCTCGGCGAGATGGAGGCGAAGCCGCGGCGACACGGGATGCGCCATCGACACATGCGCCACGCAGCCTTTGCCGAAGAAGGAGCTGTCGCGGTGAAAGGTGCGATCGACGAACTGGTCGATGAGGACGAAGGTGCCGGGCGGCAGCTCCTCCTTGAACGAGCCGCAGGCCGACAGCGAAACGAGGTCGGTCACGCCGGCGCGCTTCAGCACGTCGATATTGGCGCGATAATTGATGTCGCTCGGCGACAGCCTGTGGCCCTTGTCGTGGCGCGACATGAACGCGATCGGCAGCCCGTCGATGTCGCCGAGGCGGAGCGGCGCCGACGGCGCGCCCCAAGGACTTGCGACCAGCTCCTCGCGCACATTCTTGAGGCCCGGCAAGTCGTAGAGACCCGAGCCGCCGATAACCCCGAGCACCGCTTTGACCATGCTTCCCCCGTTAGACCCAAGATGCGCGGGTCGGGACGCGCGCGAAGGACAGGCCGGAACTCATTCGCCGATCTTGATATAGAACACGTTCCATACCCAGTCGCCATGTTTGGGGTCGCTACTGTCGAGCTGTTGCATACCGCTCTTGACGAGCCAGATCGGCCCCTGCTGTCCGATCCCGAGCGGAACGCCGTCGGCCGAGAGCGCGAGGATCCAATCGGACACCTCGATATCCTGCGGCGCAAGCCAGCCGGCGAAGCTGTTGAGCGCGATGAACGTGACCTTGAGCTTCGCCGCTTCGAGAGATTCGAGCAGCTCGCGCAAACGCGGCCCGGAAAAGCTTGCGGGCTTTGCGAACGTGTTCGGTTGGCCGGTGACGGTTGCTTGCGGCAGCGCAAGGAGCATGGCGCGGTCGAATTCAAACGCGCTCTTGAACTGAGCCTTCTGCCCGGCGAGCAGAACGTCGCGCTTGGCATCGACGGGGCCGCGATTGGTCTTGCCGAGCGGTCCGCTCACGGTCAGGAGCACCATGTCGCGCGGCGTTCCGGCCTCGCTCCCGGCGAGCGCCGGAGACACGGCTAAGGCAAGGGCGAGATAAAGAACCGCGCGCTTCATGGGCGCCCCTTATACCGTAACGCGCGCGGAAGAATAGCCGCCAGGCGATGCGCCTTTACGCGCTGCCGTGCTTCTCGTCGCTATGTATCCCGGCCCAGACCACGCGCTTGGCGAGGTACATGATCACGAGGAACACGATGAGGAAGAACATGATCCGCGCGCCGACCGAGTGGCGCTCTTCGAGCTTGGGCTCCGCCGCCCACATCAGAAACGCCGCGACGTCCCTCGCATAGTGGTCCACGTCGGCCTTGGTGCCGTCGGTATAGGGGACAAGACCGTCGCTCAAGGGAGGGATCATGGCGATTTGGTGCCCGGGGAAAGCCGCGTTGTAGTGCATGCCCTCCGTGAGCTTGAAACCCTGCGGCGGCGGGACGTAGCCCGTGAGCAGCGCATAAATATAGTCGGGACCGCCCGGCCGCGCCTTGGCAATGACCGAGAGATCGGGCGGCAACGCGCCGTGATTGGCCGCGCGCGCCGCTTGTTCGTTGGCGAAAGGCGAGCGGAAGCGATCCGAAGGCCGCCCCGGACGCTGGAACATCTCGCCCTTCTCGTTCGGTCCGTCGGTCACCTGAACTTGCGAGGCGAGAATCTCAACGGCCTTGGGCGAGAATTGAGGTCCGCCCGGCTCGCCGAGATTGCGATACGACATGAGCCGCATCGAGTGGCAATTGGCGCAAACCGTCTGATAGACCTTGAAACCGCGCTGGAGCTGCGCGTTGTCGTAGTTGCCGAAGGGCGGAGCGAAGCTCCACTCCTGCGCCGCGATTTTTGGCCCGTGATTGTTGCTGGGCGCGGCGGCGTCTTCGGCTTGGGTCACGCTCGCCGACGCCAAGAGCGCGGCGGAAGCGGCGAGAAGAAGCGCGGACCGCATCAGGCGACCTCCGCCGGAGCGCGCTTGCGTGATCCTTCGCTCGACTGAAGCACAGGCTCCGTGATGCTGCCCGGCAGCGCGCTCGGCTTTTCCATCCGGCCGACCAAAGGCATGACCAGGAGGAAGAAGGCAAAATAGTAGGCGGTGAAAAGGCGGCCGAGGATGAGGTACCAGCCTTCGGGCGCCTGCGAGCCGAGATAGCCGAGCGCGACACAGGTCACCACGAAGGCCCAGAAGAACCATCGGTAGATTGGCCGGTAACGCGTCGACCGCACCTTCGAGGTGTCGAGCCAGGGCACGAAGAACAGAATGGCGATCGAGCTCATGAGCGCGATCACGCCGAGCAGCTTGTTCGGGATGGCGCGCAGAATCGCGTAGAAGGGCAGGAAATACCATTCGGGGACGATGTGGGGCGGGGTCTGCAGCGGATTTGCGGGAATGTAGTTGTCGGGGTGCCCGAGAAAATTCGGCGCGTAGAACACGATTGCCGCGAACAGCAGAACGAAGGCGACAAGCGCGAACCCGTCCTTGATCGTGTAGTAGGGATGGAACGGCACCGTGTCCCTCGACGATTGCACGTCGATGCCGGTCGGATTGTTGTTGCCCGGCACGTGCAGCGCCCAGATATGCAGCACGACCACGCCGGCGATGATGAACGGGAACAGATAGTGGAGCGCGTAGAGCCGGTTGAGCGTTGGTCCGCCGACCGCGAAGCCGCCCCAGATCCATTCCACCAGCGTGGTGCCGAGCCCGGGGATGATCGCATTGAGCGATGAGAAGAGATTGGTGATGACCGTGACCGCCCAGAAGCTCATCTGGCCCCACACCAGCGAGTAGCCCATGAAGGCGGTGGCGATCATCAACAGCAGGATGAGCACGCCGAGGATCCACACCACCTCGCGCGGGGCCTTGTACGAGCCGTAATAGAGGCCGCGGAAGGTGTGGATATAAACGGCGACGAAGAACATCGAGGCGCCGACGGCATGGGAGTAGCGCAGGAACCATCCCCAATTCACGTCGCGCATGATCTTTTCGACCGAGTCGAAGGCGTCGGCCTCGGTCGGCACGTAGTGCATGGCGAGCACGATGCCGGTAGCGATCTGCACCGCCAGCATGAAGGTCAGGATGCCACCAAAGGTCCACCAGTAATTGAGATTGCGCGGCGTCGGGAAGACCATGAACTGGTCATGCATCACCCGCGCCACCGGAAGCCGCGCATCGAGCCAGCGCGCGATGCCGGACTTCGGCTCATAGCTTGAAGGGTGCGCCGTCACTCGCTTTATCCGATCTTGATCTTCTGGTCGGAGACGAATTTGTAGGGCGGGATCGCGAGGTTCTCCGGCGCGGGTCCAATGCGTACGCGGCCCGCGGTGTCGTATTGCGAGCCGTGGCAGGGACAGAACCAGCCGCCATATTCGCCGCGATAATCGCCGACCGCCTGGCCTTTGGGGATGCAGCCGAGATGGGTGCAGACGCCGATCATCACGAGCCACGGCTCGCGATCCTTGGCGGCGCGGTTGTCGTCGCTGGCGGGCGCGCTGTCGGGCAGATTGGCGTTGCGCGCCAGCGGATCGGGGAGATCGTCAACCGGCGCGTCCTTGGCCTTGGCGATTTCCTCGTCGGTGCGGTGGCGGATGAAGATCGGCTTGCCGCGCCACATCACCGTCAGCGCCTGGCCGGGTTCGACATGGGAGACGTCGACCTCGGTCGTCGCGAGCGACAGCGTCGAAGCGTCGGGGTTCATCTGGTCGAGCAGCGGCCACAGCGCCATCGTGCCGCCGACCGCGGCAAAGCCTCCCGCCACGATCAGCATGACGTCGCGCCGCGACAACTCATCGTCTTCGGCGGGAGAATTTACCGGGATATCGGGACTGGCCACGGGCCAAATCTCCTGGAAGTAATCTGCTTTAAGGAATTAAGGCTCTCGCGCGAAACGCGCTAGTCAAACGCGAGCGCGACACAACGGCGCGGGCCTCTGGCGGCTTGAATTGGGTCTCTTGGCGGTGGTTCTTGCATCGCGCTTCACGGTTGTCCAGTGGGGCCAATTTGGGCAATTCGACGCAGAAATGCGGCCCGCCATGTCATGGCGAGGCTTAGCCAAGCCATTGACCTCTCAGTCCGCTGGGGCGTAAGGCCAAGACGATGGACCAAAAAGCCTCGAAAGAGCCGCATCCGCCCGTGCTTTTCAGCCCGGCACGAAAGGAGCGGGCGCGGCTTTGGTTCGAGCATTTGCGCGACGAAATCTGCGCCGCGCTCGAGGCTGTCGAGGACGCGGCCGAAGCCCTTCCCGGTTGCGAAGGGAAGGCCGCCGGCCGCTTCGTCACGACCCCCTGGAACCGAACCGAGAACGACGGGAGCGAGGGCGGCGGCGGCGTCATGGCTCTGATGTCGGGTCGCGTGTTCGAGAAGGTCGGCTGCCATACCTCGACCGTGCATGGCGCCTTCGCCCCCGAATTCGCCAAGCAGATTCCGGGCGCCGAAGCCGATCCGCGCTTCTGGGCGAGCGGCATCTCCGTCATCGCCCACCCCGTGAACCCCAACGCGCCGGCCGCCCACATGAACACGCGCATGGTGGTCACCTCGAAGGGATGGTTCGGCGGCGGCGCCGATCTCACGCCCGTGCTGATGCGGCGGCGCTCGCAGGACGACAGGGACGCGCGCGATTTCCACGCGGCGATGAAGGCGGCGTGCGACGGCGAAGCGTCAGCCGACTACGAGCGCTTCAAAGAGTGGTGTGACCAGTATTTCTATTTGCCCCATCGGGGCGAGATGCGGGGCATCGGCGGCATCTTCTACGACTATCTCGACAGCGGCGACTGGAAGGCCGATTTCGACTTCACCCAGAAGGTCGGGCGCGCCTTTCTCGGCGTCTATCCCGAAATCGTCCGCCGCAATATCGGAACGAAGTGGACGGAAGCCGACCGCGAGGAGCAGCTCGTGCGGCGCGGCCGTTATGTCGAGTTCAACCTGCTCTACGACCGCGGCACGATCTTCGGCTTGAAGACCGGCGGCAATGTCGAGGCGATCCTTTCCTCGATGCCGCCTCTGGTGCGCTGGCCTTAAGCATCCCTCCCCTTCAGGGGAGGGTGGCGAAACGCGAAGCGCTGAGCCGGGTGGGGTATCGGCCTTCGCCCCACCCGCCGCGCCAGCCGATTCGCTTTCGCGAATTCGGGGCGCGTCTGCCCTCCCCTCGCGGGGAGGGATAGAATGTCGAGGCGATCCTTTCCTCGATGCCCTCTGGAGCGCTGGCCTTAAACCTAGCCCCTGACGCCTGCATACATCAGCGGCGGCATGACGGGTGCAGGCACCGTGATCCCGATCGCCTCCCCTACCCGCGTCTTCACGACCGGGGCGTCGTAAGCAAGGCGGGCAATGAGGATGGCGAGCGCCGCGATGAGCAGAACCATGACGATTTTAGACATTCCGCGATCCCTCCGAGCACCCCTTCGACGCGGCACCGCGCCGACAGGTTCAAAGCTTTAGGGCTTCGCGGCTGAACCCTCCCTGAGGCCGCCGTTCATCTCCGGTTTAGATTTCGGCTAAGGAATTGCAGCGTTTTTTGCCTCTGGAGGGCCAGTTCGGGCTTGCCAAGCGGCGCTCGATCCCCCATTCTTTGCGTCACCGGGCGCCCAAGGCTTTGGGCGCGGACTTGGACGACGGCAAGTGACTATCGCGCCTCTAAAGAGCACGACCCTTTCCTGACATCTCAAGACGCCGAAGGATCCCCTTTCGGGGGCCTCTGGCCCGTTCGTGTTTAAACTTCAACGGGAAAGGAATTCCCCTATGGCTCGTGTCAACGGCACAGTGAAATTCTTCAATCATGCGCGCGGCTTCGGCTTCATTCAGCCCGAAGACGGCGGCAAGGACGTCTTCGTGCACGCTTCCGCTCTTGAGCGGTCGGGCGTGCCCGCCCTCAACGAGGGTGACAAGGTCTCCTTCGAGATCGAGGACGACCGCCGTGGCCGCGGCAAGCAGGCCGCGAACGTGCAGCTCGCCAACTAGCGAACGCACGAAAGCAAACTGATTGAGCCGCCGGGCTTCGCGCCCGGCGGTTTTTTTTGTCGTTCTCGTCCTCCGTCGTCATCCCCCCATCGGGGAGGTACGGGAATGGATCGCCGCCGCTCAGCCTTAACAGACGATTCATTTTGGCAGCCGTATCCTTCGAACGATCGAAGGGGGACAGATCGATGGTCAATTGCATCCTGAAGACGGTTGCCGCCGCGGCGCTGATCGGCGCGGCCGCGCTTGGCACGCCCGCCCCGGCCGACGCCGGGCACCGCGATGCCTGGGGCGCGGGCCTTCTTGGCTTTGGCGTCGGCGCCGTCGTCGGCAGCGCGCTCACCCCGCGCGAGGTCTACGTCGTGCCCCCGCCGCCACCGCCGCCTTATTACTATGGGCCGGTCTCCTATGGCCCGCCGCCGTGGACCCCCGACTGGTATGCCTATTGTTCTTCGCGCTACCCGGGCTTCAATCCGCGCACCGGTTATTTCGTCGGCGTCGACGGTTATCCACATTTTTGCCGCTAGCCGGTCCCGCGTCGCGCGGGCCGCGATCGCCGCCGGAGGCCGCTAAGCGGCCCTCCGGCGCTCCACGTCTTTGACGGACTGTTTACCCTGCGGCAACCTGCCCCGCGCGCGACATCAATGTGTCTTGAACGTGGCAGCGGTGCGGCGCAAATTCCGTGTTCCGGGGATGAGTCCAATAAGAAGCGCCGGCCCCGGTTGGGCCGGGCAAGCGCTGTTTGAACGAGAAAGGACTCTGGACCATGCGCTTTGCTTCGGCCGTCGGGCCTGAGGTAGAGAACGCGCGCGACGCGCCCAACGCGCCCGCCGACCGGCAGGCGCTGACCCTCGTCAAACCCTATCAAGGCATGGTCGCCTGGCCGACCGTGCTGCTCGCGGCGGGCATCGTCGCCGCCTTCGCCCTGGTCACGGCGCTCGCGGTGGAACGGACGATCCCGCTCTGGCTCGGGCTCATCCTCAACACCCTCATTCTCTATGCCGACCAGACGCCGCTGCACGAAGCCTGTCACGGCAACATCGCCGGCAAGGATTCACGCTGGCTCTGGCTCAACCATCTCGTCGGCTATGTATGCGGCGTGATTCTGCTGCACGAGTACAAGGCCTTCCGCTACATGCACCTCGCGCACCATCGCGACACCAACAATCCCGAGATCGATCCCGACCACTGGGTGGCGGTGAACAATCCCTTCCTCGTGCTGTGGCGCTGCCTGACCATCGTGTTCTGGTACCATCAGTATTTCTGGAAGCACATCGCCTTTCACGCGCACATCCCCGGCATGCAGCCGCTCACGCTGCATATCGCGGCGATGCACCTATTGTTCTATGGGATCGCGCTGTGGCTATCGGTGCTCGGCTGGTGGCGCGAAGTCTTGATGCTGTGGATCTTCCCGCACATCCTCGCATCGGCGCTGATCATCTATTTCTTCGCCTACCTCACCCACAAACCGCACGAGGTGCACGAGCGCTATCGCGACACCAACGTCTTCTGGGTGAAGGGCAAGGTCATGGAGCCGATCGCGAACTGGCTCTACATGTTCCAGAATTTCCACCTCGTCCACCACCTCTTCCCGCGCGTGCCCTTCTATCTCTATCCGAAGGCCTTCCGCTCGCTGAAGCCGGTCTTGGACCGGGAAGGCGCCCACATCTACGAGTTCGGGCATGAGCCGCGGCCCATGATGGAAGAGACCGCCGCGCGTTAGGGCTTAAGAAGCCTTGGAGAATTGGGCGGGGGCTAGTGCAGCCTGAGCTCGCCTTCGACAAAGCGGAACTCGGCGGGCGTGATCAATCTCCGGTGCGTCACGCGAATGCGGTAGAGCGCGCCGTCGAGATTGGCGTGCCAGAAGCCGAGGAAGTCGGTGAGCTTGGGGAAGCGCGGGGCGAGATCGTAATCCTGCCAGACATAGCTTTGCAGGAGCCTGGGGTAGTCCGGCAGCCGGTAGAGGATTTCCGCCGTTGTCAGCGAGAAGCCGTCGATCTGGCGAAGGAAGGCGCTGTCCATGATCCGTTGTCCCCGCTTTGCCGCTTCTTGGTGTTTTGCCAAAAGTTAGCTGCCGTCCCGAGTCGCGTCCAGAATTTCTGCAAATCAAAACAGCGCCTTGGCAGCAGGCGAACCGGGTTGCTAGCGGTTTTGGCACTCGCGGCTTGAAAGTGCTAATGTGGCCATCTACATAGCTCGCGCGGGGTGCGCCGTTCATTTGAGCGCCCCCAAAGCATCATTGCCCGGAGGAGGATGAGGAAAATGAAGTTTCGTCCATTGCATGACCGCGTCGTCGTGCGCCGTATCGAGGAGGATGAGCGGACCAAAGGCGGCATCATCATCCCCGATACCGCGAAGGAGAAGCCGCAGGAGGGCGAGGTCATCGCCGTCGGCCCGGGGCGCTTGAACGACAAGGGTGAGCGCCTGCCCGTCGAGGTGAACAAGGGCGACCGCATCCTGTTCGGGAAGTACTCCGGCAGCGAGGTCACCGTGGGCGAGGAGAGCTACCTCATCATGCGCGAGAGCGACATCCTCGCCATTCTGTAGTCCGGCGCGCACCGCGCGATTCCCAGTTCCACTTGTGAAAGGAGGCGAAC
>DASTKZ010000114.1:0-3648 GCA_035715445.1 Methyloceanibacter sp. | reverse complement strand
GAGGGGTTGACGCGACGGAGCGCGCGGTAAAGCGCAAAAGAGGGGAGGGTGAACGGCGCCTCGAAGCTCTGGCTCAACACCACCTGGAAGATGTCGCCGGCGGCGATGTAGTCCTTGGCGCTCGCGACGTTCGCCATGTAGGCCTGAGGCGCCGTCGCGGCCGTTGCTTCCGGATGCGGCGCGCCGGTATCGATCTCGCTCGTGTGCGGCAGAGGCTGCTCGAGCCGCTCCACCGCGAGATTGAGCCGGTCGGCCGCGCGCGCATAGGCCGCCTTAGCGCTGACCCCAGGTGCTGGCCGCACCGGCGTCACCACCGTCATCTCGTCCTTCACGCTGTCGAAGATCACGATCAGCGTCGGCCGCACGAGAATGCTATCGGGGAGGCCGAGACTGTCCGGCTTCTTGTTCGGCAGCCGCTCGATCAGCCGCACCGTGTCGTAGCCCATGTAACCGAAAATGCCGGCCGCCATGGGCGGAAGCTCGGGCGGCAGCGCGATCGTGGATTCGGCAAGCAGCGCGCGGAGCGCGGCGAGCGTGGGCAAGGGCGAGGGCGCAAAGTCTTCGGGGTCCGATTGCGGCGTCCGATTGATCTCGGCTGTCGCGCCATTGGCCCGCCACACCAGATCGGGGTCGCAGCCGATGATGGAGTAGCGGCCGCGGCTCGAACCGCCTTCGACCGATTCCAGCAGGAAACTGTTCGGCCGCTCATGCGCGAGCTTGAGCATGACCGAGACCGGCGTTTCGAGGTCGGCGACGAGCCGAGTCCAAGCGACTTGCGCCGCGCCCTCATCGTAGCGGCGCGCGAAGCTTGGAAAGTCCGGCTCGATGGGGTGAGCGCCGCCTTTCGGATCGAGTTGCGTGACGTAGGCTTTCGCCGGGCTCATGGTTCTTCGTCGCTGCCCGCGAGCTTGGCGAGGGCTTTCTGATTGACCGTCACGCCATAGCGTTGTTCGAGCGCGACGGAATACTCGTCAGTGGCGTCCTGGCTCAACAGCATTTCGATCTGCTGCTTGAGGCGTTCGCCTTCTTTCTCGCCAAGAGCCGCGGGCGGCGTGACTTTGTCCACTTGGAAGATGATGCGGCCCTCTTCGACGGCCGACGGACCGGACCCGTAGCCCTTCTCGGGCAGGGCGAAGGCCTGCTCCACCGAAGCGGGCAGGACGTTCACGGTGATGCTCTTGCGCTTCAAGGGGTCGCTCGTCAGGATCTCGACATTGAGGTCCTTGGCGATGTCCTCGAGCGTCTTGCCTCCGCTCAGGCTGTTGACCAGGTCTTGGGCATGTTTCGCCGCCTTGGCTCGCGCCTCGTCCGAGCGCCAATCCTTGGCGGCCTCGTCCTTGACCTTATCGAACGGCTTGAGCTGCTCCGGTTCCACTCCCAGCACTTCATACCAGACGACCCCGTTGTCCTGGGCGTCGATCGGATCGTTCTCGACGCCGGCATCGGTGGCGAACACGGCGGTCAAGAGCTCGGTCTGCTGGGGCAGGGTAACCAACGTGCCGTCGGGCTTGCGACCCTCACGGTTGATCTGGTCCACCGACTGGTAGCTGAGCTTGAGCTTGTCGGCGATTTCAGCGAGCGTTGCTCCCGACGCCAACAGGTCCTCGACCTTGTCATGCAAATCGAGGATGAGGCTCGAAGCGCGCTCTTTGACGAGCGCCTTTTCGATACTTGCCTTTGCGCTTTCAAAGGTTGGAGTGTTGCCGGGCTGGACCGCCGTCACGCGCAACAGCACGACGTTTCCGAGCTTGCCGGTGACCGGCTCACTGACCTTGTTCGGCTCGAGCGTGAAGACGGCTTCGGCGATGGTCGGATCGGCAAGATCGGCGCGGGCAAGCGTGCCGAGGTCGATATCGGCGTCGCTCAGGCCCTGCTCCTTGGCTACGGCCAAGAAGTCGGCGCCCGATTGGATCTTCTGATAGGCGGCGTTCGCCGCGGCGAGGTCGGGAAAGGAAATCTGCTGGATGATGCGCTTCTCGGGCGCGCCGAGCTTGTCCTTCTTCGCCTCGAAGGCCGTCTTGATGTCGGCATCGGTGATCTGAAGCTGGTCCTTGAGGGTGTCGGGCGTGATGGCAAGAACGCCGATCTTGCGGAACTCGGGCTGCGTGAACTTGCCGTGGTGATTGTCGTAGTAGCGCTTGAGATCCTCATCGCTCGGATCGGGAATGCTTCCGGCCGCGCTTGCCGGCATCAGCACGTAGCGCAACGTGCGCGTCTCGTTGTTGTAGGTATTGAGCGCATCGGCCAGCATCGACGGCGCGCTGACCACCTCGCCGACGGTGGCGAGGATCTGCTGGCGCAGGTTCTGCTCGCGCAGCGAAGCGAGGAAGCTCTGCTCGGTCATGTTGAGCGAATAGAGCACTTGCTGGAACCGGCCGGGGCTGAAATTGCCGGTCCCGTCGCTGAAGAGGGGATCCTTCATGATCGCATCGAGGAGCGCCGCCTCGCTGATGCCGAGCTTGAGCGACTTTGTATGCATGTCGATCGCCGCGCCGCCGACGAGCCGCGCCAGCACCAGGCGATCCAATCCGAGTGCGCGCGCCTCTTGCAGGCTGAGGCTGCGCCCGGCTTGCCGGCTCATCTCGCGCAACATGTCTTGCTGCGCGCGCATGTATTCTTGCGAGCCGATCTTCACGTCGCCGACGGTGATGACGTCCTGGGCGCCGTAGCCCTGGAACCAACCCGCGGGAAACCAAATGATGAAGCTCGCAATCAATAGGAGAACGAACCCGACGCCGAGGACGCCGCCCGCACTTTTGCGCAAACTATCGAGTGCCACGCCTGAACCTTCCATTCGCCATTTGCCAAAGCCGCGCTGGCGTCCGATGCTGGGACTCCTCGCGCGGCGGCGGCATCATAGGTAGCAAGGAGAGGCCCGGCAAGGCAGGGGGAGCCCTGGCCAATGTCTTGGTCCACGGCCGAAAAACGCGCTCCGGCGGGCGCGGTCGGAGGGGAAATTGGCAGGGAAAACGCCGCTCGTCGCGGGCAATTGGAAGATGAACGGGGTCGGCGCCTCCTTGGGCGAGCTTCGCGCGCTCAAAGAACGGCTGGCTCAGGGTCCGGCGCCGAGCGCCGAAATCATGGTTTGCCCGCCGGCAACGCTGCTGTCGCGGGCACGCGACGTCCTCGAAGGGAGCGGCATTAGGCTCGGCGCGCAGGACTGCCATCCGCTCGACGGAGGCCCCCATACCGGCGATATCGCCGCCGAGATGCTGGCCGATGCCGGCGCGAGCGCGGTGATCGTCGGCCATTCGGAGCGACGGCACGACCACGGCGAAACCGACGCGATGGTGAACGCCAAGGCGCGGGCGGCCTTCCGCTCCGGGCTTATTGCCATCATCTGCGTCGGCGAGACCGAGCGCGAGCGGCTGAACGGCGCGACCTTGGACGTCGTCGGCCGCCAGCTCGAAGGATCGCTGCCGCGCGAAGCGCGGCCTGCGAACGCCGTGATCGCCTATGAACCGGTCTGGGCGATCGGGACCGGGCTCACGCCGACGCCCGGCGATATCGCCGCCGCGCACGGCTTCATTCGCGATGCCTTGGGGCGCCTGCTCGGCGCCGAGAATCGCGATCTCCGCATCCTCTATGGCGGCTCCGTCAAACCGGGCAATGCCCGGGAACTCCTGTCCATTCCCGGCGTGGAGGGGG
>DASTKZ010000113.1:0-59506 GCA_035715445.1 Methyloceanibacter sp. | reverse complement strand
ATACGTCCTGATCCTGCTGCGCGCCGATAATAACGGCGAAGGCGGCACGCTGGCGCTGACCGCGCTCGCGTTCCGCGCGCTTGGGCGGCGCACGCCGCTCGTGCTCGCGCTCGGGACCGTCGGGGCGGCCATGTTCTACGGCTCGACCCTGATTACGCCGGCCCTTTCGGTGCTGTCGGCGGTCGAAGGGCTCAACGTGGCGACCGCGGCCTTCGGGCCCTACGTGCTGCCGATCACGGTGGCGATCCTTCTTGCGCTTTTTTCGGTGCAGTCGCACGGGACCGCCTGGATCTCGAGCTGGTTCGCGCCGATCACCACGGTCTGGTTCGCCGTCATCGCCATCGCCGGCGCGGTCGAGATCGCGGCCAATCCGGCCGTGCTCGCCGCGCTCAATCCGATCTACGGGCTCCAATTCCTCCTCACCCACGGCGTCGTCGGGCTGATCACGCTTGGCGCCGTCTTCCTCGTCGCGACCGGGTCGGAGGCGCTCTACAACGACCTCGGGCATTTCGGGAGAAGACCCATTCAGACGGCTTGGCTCTTCTTTGTGCTGCCGTCGCTGCTCCTGAGCTACTTCGCACAAGGCGCGCTGGTCTTGGCCAAGCCCGAGACGATCGCAAACCCGTTCTATCTGCTCTATCCCGACTGGGCGCTCTATCCGATGGTCGCGCTCGCGACCGTCGCCACCGCGATCGCGAGCCAAGCCGTGATAACCGGCGCCTACTCCATCACCCGGCAGGCCATGCAGCTCGGCTTCCTTCCGCGCATGGAGGTGCGCCACACCTCCGAGGCGCTCGCCGGACAGATCTACATGCCGCGGGTGAATTACCTGCTCCTGACCGGGGTTCTGCTCCTCGTCTTCATGTTCCGCTCCTCGGGCGAACTGGCGGCGGCCTACGTACTCGCGGTCGCGACTACGGCGCTCGCCGCGGGGCTTCTCGGTTTCATCGTGATCTGGAGAGCCTGGAAGTGGCGGTTGTGGACCACGGCCTTGGTGATGATTCCCCTCACCATTGTCGACTCAAGCTTCGTGGTCGCGAGCCTCTCACAGCTTTTCAAGGGCGCTTGGCTCCCGGTCCTGGTCGGCGCCCTGCTGATCCTAATCATGGTAACGTGGCGGCGCGGAACGCGGCTGCTTGCGATCAAGACCCGCCGCGTCGAGGTGCCGTTCGAGCCCCTGGTCAAGAGCCTCGAGCAGCGGCCGCCTTACATCGCACCCGGAACCGCCGTCTTCCTCACCAGCGATCCCGAGTTCGCCCCGACGGCGCTGCTTCACAACCTCAAGCACAATAAGGTGCTGCACGATCACAATGTGATCCTGACAATCGTCAATGAGGACATTCCGCGCGTCGTCAAGGATCGCGTCGAGATGGAACCGATCAGCGAGCGCTTCATGCGCCTCATTTTGCATTTCGGCTTCATGGAGCGGCCCAACGTGCCGAAGGCGCTGGCGCTCGCGCGCAAGCAAGGCTGGCATTTCGACATCATGACGACGTCGTTCTTCCTGTCGCGCCGCTCGGTAAGGCCCGATCCGAGGTCGGGCATGCCGCCGTGGCAGGACCGCCTCTACATCTTCCTCGCCCATAATGCCGACGACGCCTCGAGCTACTTCCAGCTCCCGACCGACCGGGTGGTCGAGATCGGCACGCAGGTCACGGTTTAGCCCGCGCGAACGGCGTCGACGGCGGCGGCCTCGTCCGGCGCCCAGTCCCAATCCCTCATGAAACGCTTGAGCCAGGTCATCTGCCTCTTGGCGTAGCGGCGCGTCTCGGTCTTGGCCTTGGCGATCGCCTCGGCGCGGCTGGTCCGGCCCGAGAGGTAGCCGGCAAGCTCGCGCACGCCATGCGCCCGCATCGCCGGGAGCCCGGGATCGAGCCCGAGCGCAAGCAGCGCGCCAACCTCCTCGATCGCGCCCGCCTCGACCATCCGGTCGAAGCGGGCATCGATGGCGGCATAAAGCGGCGCGCGCTCCGGCGCGATCACGAGCCTCTCGACGCCCTCCGGCGCGAGCACGGGCGCGGCGGCCGCCCCTTGCCATTCCGCGAGCGAGATCGAAGTCGCATCGACCACCTCAAGCGCGCGCACGATGCGTTGGGAGTCGGTCGGGGGAATTCGCGCCGCCATGGCAGGATCGCGTGCGTCGAGCTCACGGTGAAGCGCGGCGGCGCCAAGCGTCGCTGCCCGGTCGCGCCAAAGGCTCCGGATTTCGGGCGGCACATCCGGCACTGGCGCTAGTCCCTCTTGAAGCGCCTTGAAGTAGAGGCCGGTGCCCCCGGCGAGGATCGGAACCCTCCCCTCGGCTTCCGCATCGCTGATGGCTTCCTTTGCATCGTTGAGCCAGCGGCCGACCGAATAGGCCTCGGCCGCGGGAATCGTGCCGTAAAGCCTGTGCGGGGCGCGGGCGCGTTCGTCCGGCGCCGGATGCGCCGCGAGGATGGGAAGCTCGCGATAGACCTGCATGGAGTCGGCATTGACGACCGTGCCGCCGAGGCGCTCGGCAAGCTCAAGCGCCGCCGCGGACTTGCCGCTCGCGGTCGGTCCTGCAATCAGAATGGCCTTGGGACGGCCCGCTTGCGCGGGGGCATGGGTCACGTCGCGACCGGCCGATCGTCGCGCGCGTCTCAGCCGGACGGCACGGCGACGAATCTGAGCTCGCCCTTGCCGTCCGACAGCAGCAGCAGCACTGAGCGCCGGCCGGACTTCCTCACCGCCAACAACCTCGTCTTCACGTCCTGCGGTTGCCTCACCTTCTCCTGGGTGACCTCGACGATCACGTCGCCCGGCTTCACGTCCTTCGCCGCCGCCGGGCTGTTCGGCTTGACTTCGACGACGACGACGCCCTCGATCGCGGCGCCGATGCCGAAGCGCTTGCGCAGCTCGCCGGTGAGCGGGGCGAGCGAGAGCCCGAGCAAATCCTCGCGCTCGGGTTCCGTTTCGGGCAGGATTCTCTCTTCGCTCTTCGCCGGGACCGCATTCTGCTCGTCTTCGGGCAGCCGACCGATGGTCACCGAAAAATTTTTAGTCTCGCCCTTGCGCAGCAGCTCGACGGACACGCTTTTGCCGATTGCGGTCGCGGCGACGGCGCGCGGCAGGCTCCGCATGTTCTCGATCGGCTCGCCGTCGAACTTGACGATCACGTCGCTCGGCTGAATGCCGGCGGTAGCGGCGGGGCTGCCCGGCGACACTTTGGCGACGAGCGCGCCCTTGGCTTCGCCAAGGCCGAGGCTCGCGGCGATCTCCTCGGTGATGTTCTGCACATGCACCCCGAGCCAACCGCGGCGCGTCTCGCCGTACTGCTTAAGCTGGTCGAGCACGAGAACGGCGCTGTTGGAGGGCACGGCGAAACCGATGCCGATCGAGCCGCCGGAGGGCGAGATGATGGCCGTGTTCACGCCGATGACCTCGCCGTCCATGTTGAATAGGGGCCCGCCGGAATTGCCGCGATTGATGGCGGCGTCGGTCTGGAGGAAATCGTCATAGGGGCCGGCATTGATGTCGCGCCGCGTCGCCGAGATGATGCCGACGGTCACGCTGCCGCCGAGGCCGAAGGGGTTGCCGATCGCCATAACCCAGTCGCCGACGCGCATCTTGGTGGAATCGCCGAACGTCACCGCCTTCAGCGGCGTCTTCGGCTCGACCTTGAGCAGCGCGAGATCGGTCTTGGGGTCGTGTCCAAGGATCTTGGTGACTTTCAGGCTGGTGCCGTCGGTGAAATTGACGACGATCTCGTCGGCGCCCTCGATCACGTGGTTGTTCGTGACCACGAGCCCTCCCGGATCGATCACAAAGCCCGAGCCGAGGGAGCTCACCTTGCGGGCGAGACCGTTGCCGCCTTCATCGTCGAAGAAATCGTCGAAGAACTCCTCGAACGGCGAGCCCTTGGGGCCCGGCCCGTTGGGAACGGCCTCGGCCGACCCCTTCAGCGTCTGCGTGGTCGAGATATTGACCACGGCATCCTGAAGGCCCTCAGCGACATCGGCGACGGAGTCCGGGCCGCGGGCCGGGCTCGGCGTCGCGGCAAGTCCGGCCAGCAGCAGCGCAAGTGCGGCCACGAGCGCAGACGAACGCCCGAAGCCGGGCAGAACCAGTGTGCCGCGCTCAAGCATGGGGGAAAGCTCCAGTCTCGCTCTTAAAGATGGCCCCGCGATTCCCGCGCGATCTTAGCCGAAATCGCCCGGCAACGCAGGGGCCGGCATCAGCCCTGCACCAGCCAAATGACCAAGACCCCCAAGGCCACGGCCGCCGCGCCGGTAAGGCGCAAATTCGATTCCGGCGCTTCCGCCGCCACCTGCAACAGTTTCCGGCCAAGTCCCGGCGCAAGCGCCCACAGCGTCCCCTCGACAACGAGAACGAGCCCGAGCGCCACGATGAGATTGCTCATTTGGCCGGCGTCTCGCCATCCTTAGGTTCGGCCTCCGGCCTCACGGGGTCTGCGGCGCCGGAGGAGCGGTGTCGCCGGCCGCGGTGTTGGGCTCGGGAAGCGCCGTGCTCGCCCCCGCGCCCCCCTGCTCCGACCCTCCGGTATTGCCCGAGGGCGAGTCCGGCGGGCTGGCGGTTCCGGCGGGCGAAGGCGCCGCCACGTTGCCGAATGCGTTGTTGAAATATTGGAAGAATTGCGAGTTCGGGCTGAGCAGCATGCGCGTATCGCCGGGCCGCAACGAACCCTCATAGGCCTGCATCGAACGGTAGAAGGCGAAGAAGTCGGGATCCGGGCCGAAGGCTTCGGCGAAGATGCGGTTCCGTTCGGCATCGCCCGCGCCCCGGATGCGCTCCGATTCCCCGGTGGCCTCGGCCTTGATGACGGTCACTTCGCGGTCGGCCGTGGCACGGATGCGCCGCGAGGCGCCCTCGCCTTCGGCGCGGAACTCAGCCGCCTCGCGCTGCCGCTCGGTCTGCATGCGGCGGTAGATCGCCTGCATATTGGCCTCGGGCAGGTCGACGCGCTTGATGCGAACATCGACGATCTTGACGCCGAACGGCGTCGCCTCCTGGTTGACCTGGCTTAAGATCGTCCGCATCAGCGACTCGCGCTTGTCGCGCACAACCGAGCTGAAGCTCGATCCGCCGAGCACGCGCCGGAGCGAGGCTTCGAGAACGGCGCCGATACGGGCGCTGGCGATGCGCTCGTCGCGCAAGGTCTGGAAGAACAGCAAGGGATCCATGATGCGGTAGCGTGCAAACGCGTCGACCACGAGCCGCTTCTTGTCGGAGGCGATCACTTCCTGGCTCGCGGTGTCGATGTCGAGAATGCGCTTGTCGAAGAATTCGACGTTCTGAATGAACGGAATCTTGTATTGCAGGCCAGGGTCGGTGATGACGCGCTTCGGCTTGCCGAACTCGAGCACCAGCGCCTGCTGGGTCTGGCTCACGGTGAACAGCGTGAGGTAGGCGACGAGCGCGGCGACGGCGAGGATAACCGCAAAGACCGTGAGGGCGCCGCGGTTCATGGCTGCTTCTCCTGTGGCTCGGCTTGGGAGGGCTTGGTCGTGAACTCCGAAAGCGGCAGGAACGGCACGACGCCGGGCCCCGCCTTGTCGTCCACGATCACCTTGTCGGCACCACCGAGCACCTTCTCCATGGTCTCGATGAAGATGCGCTGGCGGGTGACGTCGGGCGCTTTCTTGTATTGCTCGTAGACCTTGGTGAAGCGGTCGCCCTGACCTTTGGCCTCGGCGATCACTTGATCGCGGTAGCCTTGCGCCGCCTGGAGGATGCGCTCGGCCTCGCCGCGCGCCTCCGGAATGATGCGATTGGCGTAGGCTTGGGCTTCGTTCTGCAAGCGCTCCTGGTCGGCGCGCGCGGCCTGAACGTCGCGGAAGGCGTCGATCACTTGCGCCGGCGGATCGACCTTCTGCAGCTGCACCTGGGTCACCTGGACACCGGCGCCGTAGCTGTCGAGGATCTTCTGCATCAATTGCTGCACGTCGAATTCGGTCTTGGCGCGCGCTTCGGTCAGGATCGGCTCGATGTCGTTTTGACCGACGATCTCGCGCATCGAGCTCTCGGCCACCGCCTTCACCGTCCCTTCCGGGTTCTGAATGTTGAAGAGAAAGTCGGGTGCGTCGGCGATGCGCCAGAACACGACGAAATCGACATCGACGATATTCTCGTCGCCGGTCAGCATCAGGCTCTCTTCGGGGACGTCGCGGATCGTGCTGGTCGCGTCGCGGACGTCGGAGGAGCCGCGCATGCCGACTTCAATGCGGTTGATGCGCGTGACCTTCGGCAGCTCGACCTGCTCGACGGGATAGGGCCAGCGGAAATTGAGGCCGGGAGGAAGCTGACGCACGTATTTGCCGAAGCGGAGCACGATGCCGAGCTCGTCCGGGTTGACGCGAACGGTGAAACCAAAAAAGCCCACCAACGCCACGATAACGACCGTCAGCAGGATCGCGAGCGGTCCGCCCATCCGTCCACCCGGAATCGCCTGGCGGAGCCGGTCCTGGCTCCGGCGCAAGATTTCTTCGAGGTCAGGTTGCTGGCCGGGGCCCGGGCGCGGGCCCCAAGGGCCGCCCCCTCCGCCTTTCCAACCGCCGCCGCCAGTCTGATCGCTCCAAGGCATGATGAACTGATCCTAGGTCTGATTGATGGGGGTATGCGCGGACGCCTCGGGTGAAGTGCCGGAAAGCGAGACTAGCAGCACTAAAATGGCGGTCCTGCGACAAGATTGAAAGGGTTATAGGCCACTCATTTGGGGGGCGCAATGCGGGGCCCCGCCCCTGCCTTCCTTGCAGCCTTCCTTTAGGATGAGAGCGGAACCCGCTCGAGCACGACAAAGCTGAAGGCGTGGTCGTCCTTGGGACCAGGAGCGTGGTTCTCGCGCGACACCTCGCGCCATTCGCGGCGATCGAGTTCGGGAAACCACGTGTCGGCTTCGGGCGTGGCCTTCACCTCGGTAAGGTAGATGCGGTCCGCTTGCGCCAATGTCGCGCCGAACAGATCGGCGCCGCCGATGACCATGATCTCATTCGCGCTCGTTCGCTTTGCTTCACGCCGCGCCACGTCGAGCGCCTCCTCGACGTCATGGGCCACCACGGCGCCGGGCGCCGCGAAGGCCTTGTCCCGCGTGAGCACGATGTTGAGGCGGCCGTCGAGCACGCGAGGGAGGGAATCGAACGTTCGGCGACCCATGAGGATGGGCTTGCCCATGGTGATCTTTCGGAAAAAGCGCATGTCGCTCGACAGGCGCCAGGGAAGGCCCCCGCCTTTGCCGATGGCGCCGTTGTCGCCCATGGCGACGACGAACGCGATGATCGGCTGCATCACACGGCCACCTTGGCGCCGATGGCGGGATGCGGGTCGTAGCCGACGAGCTTGAAATCTTCATAGGCGAAGTCGAACAGCGAGCGGACCTCGCCGTTGATCTCCATGCGGGGAAGCGCACGGGGGGCGCGCCTCAACTGCTCGTCGGCTTGGTCGAGGTGATTGAGATAGAGATGGACGTCGCCGAATGTATGGATGAACTCGCCGGGCGCGAGGCCAGCGACTTGCGCCATCATCAGCGTGAGCAGGGCATAGGAGGCGATGTTGAACGGCACGCCGAGAAAGACATCGGCCGAGCGCTGATAAAGCTGGCAGGAGAGCCGCCCATCGGCGACATAGAATTGGAACAGGCAGTGGCAGGGGGAAAGTTTCATCTTGTCGAGCTCACCCACGTTCCAGGCGCTGACGATATGGCGGCGCGAGTCGCGATCGCGCTTCAGCCCTTCGACCACGGCCGCGATCTGGTCGATCTGTCGCCCGTCGGGCGCGGGCCATGAGCGCCACTGCCGTCCATAGATCGGGCCGAGTTCCCCGTTCGCATCTGCCCACTCGTCCCAGATCGTCACGCCATGCTCGTTCAGATAACGCACATTGGTCGAGCCTTGCAGGAACCAGAGCAGCTCGTGGACGATCGACTTCACGTGCAGCTTCTTGGTGGTGACGAGCGGGAAGCCCTCGTCGAGATCGAAGCGCATCTGATGGCCGAAGAGCGCGAGCGTGCCGGTCCCGGTGCGGTCCCCTTTTTGGGTTCCGCTCTTGCGCACGCGGGCGAGGAGATCGAGATATTGGCGCAAAGGGAGGCGGTTTCTCCTATGATAGGCGCCGGAACGGGCGCGCCCAGGCGGCGTTCATCCTGTCGATCACGAGCTTTCGCAGATAGTCCAACGAAAAGGTGCTTTCAATGCGTACGATCCCCGCTTTCCTCGCTCTCAGTCTCGCGCTTGCCGCTCCGGCATCGGCCCAGCCCGTGACCATCGAGGACGTCCGCGGGATCGCCTTCGCCAAGGGCATCGTGCAGATCGAGCAGGTCGAACTCGACGACGGCGTCTGGGAGGTCGAAGGCATTGACGCAAGCGGGCAAGAAATCGAGATGAAGATCGAGGCCCGAAGCGGCCAGATCATCAAGCTCGAGCGCGACTAGCGAACCCCAACACCATAGCACGGTTTCGATTCGCGCCCCTTGGGGGTTGTCGCGGCAACCACCTTTCTTTTGCCACCGGAGAGGCTTATATAGATTCCTGCCGGTGCAAGCCGGCTATGGCGATAAATAGCCTTCGTAATAAGCCATTCGGACCCGGGGGCGGTACCCGGCGCCTCCACCATCAGGGCGCAGAAGTCAGTGGTGAGAAATCAGCGTGGCTTTCTGATTTCTGACAACTGATTTCTGGGACCTGACATGGGGGCGAAATAGGATCGACGAGGGTGTAAAGGTCGTGCTTTCGCCCGGCATGGTTCCGCCGTTATCGGGCCACCCAAATAGTTGCAAACGACAACTATGCGGAGGCTGCTCTCGCTGCGTAAGCGGCGCGATAGCCTAAACATCAAGTCCCAGCCTCTTCGCAGGGGCTAGGCGCGGTTTCGGAGGGCACCGGGCAACAGAAGCCCTCCACTTTATTGACGGGGCTTGCGTCGCAAAGAGGGTCGGCGGCGGACTCCATGGCAGACGACGAAATTAGATACGATCTGCTCACGCAGGATGCTCTGCGCGGCGTGGTGCGCCAGGTTCTGGCGCGCGTCCAGCGCGAGGGCCTGCCCGGAGAACATCACCTCTACATCGCCTTCGACACGCGCGCCGACGGCGTGTCGGTGTCGAAGCGCCTCAAGGAGCAATACCCCGAAGAGATGACGATCGTATTGCAGTACCAGTTCTGGGACCTGCAAGTGACGAACGAACGCTTCGAGGTGAAGCTCTCCTTCTCCAACGTTCCGGAACGCCTGGTCGTGCCGTTCGGCGCGGTGAAGGCATTCTACGATCCGTCGGCGCAGTTCGGGCTTCAGTTCGGCAAGCCCGGCGCCGCAAACGACTCGGCGCGCCAGCACATGGCGGCCGCGCTGCCCGATCTCGCCGGAGAACCGGACGAGGCGCGCCGCGCGCTCGAGACATCGCAGGACGAGGCCGGTGAGACCCACAGCGCCGAAGTCGTGATGTCACGTCCTCCCGCCGAGGTCGTGCAACTCGACCGCTTCCGCAAGAAATAGAGACCGCGTCAGGCTGAAAGCGCCGCAGCCTTTTGCGGCGCCGGGCGCGATTCCTTGCCCGGCTCAAGCGGCACGTTCAGCTCGACATAGAGGCCGTGCGGCCTGAACTCGACCTTGGTGTCGCCGCCGAGATTGTGGCGGATGCCCTTGTCGATGAGCTGCATGCCGAAGCCGCTGTTGCGCCGCGCGGGCGTCTGGGCGAGCGTCGCGCGCTCCTCCCAGGTCAGATGCAGTTTTCCGCCCCGCGCCGTCTTCCAGCTGATGGCGAGCTGGCCCGAATTGGAGGAGAGCGCGCCGTATTTGACCGCGTTGGTGGCAAGCTCGTGCAGGGTCATGGCGAGAATCGAAGTGCATTGCGGCGGGAGCAGCACGTCGCTTCCCTTGACCTGGATCTTCGGACCGCCCTCGCGGCGGTACGGATCGAGCTCGCGTTCCACCATGGCCTTGAGACTCGCGCCGGACCATTGCGATTCGAGCAGAAGATCATGAGCGCGATGGAGCGCCTGGAGGCGCTCGGCGAGGGTCTGCGCCATCGCCTGCGCCTGATGCGAATTTGCCTGGCGAAGGCTCGCCTGAACCAGAGACTGGACGATGGCGAGTGCATTCTTGACGCGGTGGTTGAGCTCGCCGACGAGCATCGACTGGCGCTGCGCGGTTTTCCTGCGCTCGGTGACGTCGCGGAAGATGAGCACGGCGCCGGCAAGCGAGCCGTCGAAGCCGATGATCGGCGCGCCGCAATGCTCGACCGGCAATTCCTGCTTGTCGCTGGTGATGAGAAGCGCGCCGGATTCAAAACGCGTGACCGCCCGCTCGCGCAGCGCCTTCAGCGCGGGGTCGTCAACCGGTTTACGGGACGTCTCGTTGATGACCCGAAACACTTCCCAGATCGGCCTTCCCCTCGCGGTGGCCCCCGTCCATCCGGTCAATTGCTCGGCGATCTTGTTCAAGAGCAGCACGCTGCCGTTCGGATCGGTGGCGATCACGCCATCCCCGATGCTGGCGAGCGTCGTGCTCAGCCATTCGCGCTGGCCCCGCAACTCCATAAGTGCGGCGTTGCGGTCGCGGTCGGCGCGCCGCACCGCGCCAATCGTCGTCCAGGCGAAGAGCGCGAGCACGAAGATGCTGGCCACGGCGAAGATGGCGAGCGTGGCGGCGCTGTCATTCAAGGTCCGGACTTCGGCCAGGTGCGCGAACCAGCCGATGACGAGCGGCAGCACGATGATGCCGGGCAGAAGCCGCCGCAACATCTCGCCCGCGGGCGATTGCTCGACGATGGCCGCGCCGATCCCGTATTCGGGCGAAGCGGCGAGCAGGCCGAGCCCGAGAAGGAGGCCGCAGATCGCGCCAAACATCGACATCTGGGCGAAGGGGAAGGCGTAATAGTCGTTCTGAACGCCGTAGGCGTAGCCCGCGAGCACGATCAGGATCTGGCCGATGATCATGAGCGCCAAAATCTGGCTGAAGGCGGAGGTGATGCCGCCCTGTTTGGCGTAAAGGAGCGCCAGCCCGAAAATGATCAGGAGGCCGGTGACCCCGGGGGCGAGGCGCAAATCCTCCGGCCGCGCGGTCCCGGCCGTGTCGGCGCGGATCAACGCTTGATCGAGGCCGAGCTGGAAGCCGAACAGGTCCTGGCTGAAAATGGCAAGGCCGAGAATGACGAGGGCAACGCCGATCACCCGGGCAACAGGGCGTATCGGGCGGAAGGTGAGGCAGAAGAGCCCGATCGCGGCCGCCGTCATCCCGCCGGCCGCAGCCGGGGGCATGCTGGCAAAGCCTGGAAAGGCTTCCGTCAGGCGCGGGAAAGGCAGTTGCCAGACGAACAGGATGAGGCCGCCGATAACGGCGACGACAAGCGCGGCAAGCCGCGCCAGCAAGAGCGACATGCGCTCTGTGTGTGGCGCCGGCAGCGCCATTCTCACACCGACTTCAGCCAATCGCCGTCCTCACCCCAAGGTCGCGGAAAATGAGCCGGGAGCTTTGGGCGCTCCCCTCCAAAAGGCCGCAACGCACGCGAACAGGCACGTTCTCCCACCCTCTCCGTGTTATAGCGTAGCCCGAGAGCCATCGACAGGAGATTTGAGCATGTCTCAAGAAAGGGGTTCCAAACGCGGGTCCCCAACCTCCGCGCGCATCGAAAGCGACAGTCTCGGGCAGATCGAGGTTGCGCACGAAACCTATTGGGGCGCCCAGACCGAGCGCTCGCGCCGGAATTTCAGGATCGGCGAGGATGTCATGCCGAAATCCCTGATCCGGGCCATCGCCATGGTCAAGAAGGCGGCCGCTCAAACCAACCGCGATCTCGGCCTCCTCGACAAGCGCCTGGCTCACGCCATCGGCGCCGCTGCCGATGAGATTATCGAAGGCAAGCTCGATGAACATTTCCCCCTGGTCGTCTGGCAAACCGGCTCAGGCACCCAAACCAACATGAACGTCAACGAAGTCATCGCCAACAGAGCGAGCGAATTGTTGGGCGAGGCTCTTGGTTTAAAACGGCCGGTTCACCCCAATGATCACGTCAATCTCGGTCAATCCTCCAACGATGTCTTTCCCACCGCCATGCATATCGCCGCGGCCGAAGAAATCGCCTACCGGCTGAACCCGGCGCTTTCGCGGCTTTATCAAGCCCTAAAAGACAAGGCCGAGGCGTTTCAGGACATCCTCAAGATCGGCCGCACCCATCTTCAGGACGCAACTCCGCTGACTTTAGGGCAAGAATTCGGCGGCTATGCGGCGCAGGTCGACCACGGCATCGAGCGGATAAAGCTCACGCTTCCAGGGCTTTACGCCCTTGCCCAAGGCGGCACGGCGGTCGGGACCGGCCTCAATACCAGCCCTCTCTTCGCCGAGGCGTTCGCGGCCAAGATCGCCGCGACGACCAAGCTCCCCTTCGTGAGCGCCGAAAACAAATTCGAGGCGCTCGCCGCGCACGACGCGCTCGTGTTCGCCCATGGCGCGCTCAACACCGTCGCCGTGTCCCTGTTCAAGATCGCAAGCGACATCCGGCTGCTCGGCTCGGGCCCGCGCTCGGGTTTCGGCGAGTTGACCCTGCCCGAGAATGAGCCGGGCTCCTCGATCATGCCGGGAAAAGTGAACCCGACCCAATGCGAGGCGGTGACGATGGTCGCGGCGCGCGTGTTCGGCAACAACACGACGATCACCTTCGCGGGCAGCCAGGGACATTTCGAGCTCAACGTGTTCAAGCCGGTGATCGCGCACGCCATGCTGCAATCGATCAGGCTGCTCACCGACGTCGCCGAGAGCTTCCGCGAGAACTGCATCATCGGCATCGAGCCAAACCGCGGCGTCATCAAAGCGCATCTTGAGCGCTCGCTCATGCTGGTGACGGCGCTCGCGCCGCATATCGGCTATGACAAGGCGAGCGAGATCGCGAAGACGGCGCACAAGCGCGGCACGACCTTGCGCGAGGAGGCGATCAGGCTGGGTCACGTCGAGGAAGAGGAGTTCGACCGGTTCGTGCGCCCCGAGGACATGACCGGACCGAAGCGCTAGGCCGTCTTCTCGCATGGCGCCGTCTCGCAACAAGCGCTCGCTCACCATCGCGAGGCATCGCACCAGCGTGACGCTGGAGGACGATTTCTGGGAGGCGCTTTCTGAAATCGCGCGCGCGGACGGCAAATCGCTTGCGGCACTGGTGGGCGAAATCGACCGGCGAAGGAGCGCGGCGGGAGGGAACTCGAGCCTGTCGGCCGCTATTCGCCTCTACGTGCTTGCGCGAGCGAAGCGGGGCGCGAGCTAGCCCCCGCCGAAAATCGGGACGCTC
Organism: Methyloceanibacter sp.; assembly: GCA_035715445.1. GTDB lineage: Bacteria > Pseudomonadota > Alphaproteobacteria > Rhizobiales > Methyloligellaceae > Methyloceanibacter. Next base: position 46,263 of record DASTKZ010000113.1, on the reverse strand, counting down.
TTGCGCCAGTCGTCGGGCTGCTCGCGCTTCTTGCGCGGCTTCGTCGCCGAACGCTTCTTGACCGGCTTTTCCGTCGTGGGCGCGGGCGCGCCGGGCTCTGCTTCGGGACTTACCGTCGCCGACTCGGCCGGCGCGGGCGCCGATTGAGGCGAAGGCTCCGCGCCCGGTTCCGGTGGCGTCGTTGCCGTGACCGAGGAGGGCTGCGGCGGCGCGGCTTGCGGCTCGGCCGCGGCGGGGGCGACGGGTTCGGCGTCGATCTCCTCCTGGAGGAGTTCGAGCGCTGACGGCAGCGCGGTCGTGGAGGTCTCGGGCGGCTTGGGCGCGGGCTGTTCCGGAGTCGTCTCGGCGGTCCACTCCGATGGTTCGGCCAGTTCAGGCGCGGCGGGCGGCGCTTCGAGCGGCGATTCCTCGGGGATGGTTATGGCCACCCCTTCGGTCTCTGCTTCGGTCTCTGTCGCGGTCTCCGCCGGAGGCTCCGTCCTGCCGCTCACGTCGAGGGTCTCCAGACGTTCGACGTCCTCCTGCATGCGCCGCATGGTGAGATAGGCCTCGATCGCGCCGGTATCGATCGCGGGCGCGATCTCGGGCGCCTTGGAAAGCGCGCCGGTGAAGACGAGGCTCACGGGCGGCACGTCCTTCACGCTCGCTCCCGTCAGGCTCAACGCCCACTCGCTGTCGAGCTTCAAGCTCACCAGTTCGACGAAACCGTTGATCTTGGTTTCCGCGCCGGCGCTTGCGAGCGTCGCCGGCGCCACGCGAAGCGTGCCGTTCTTGATGTCGAAGGTGAGCGTGGCGGGCGCGAATTTGTAGCTCCCCTTGGTGATCGTCTCCCGCACGCCTTTCGCTTCAGCCTCGATCACTTCCTTGTCGGCCTTGATGGTCTTCTTGGCGGCGGCGGCTGCGACCCCGCGCAAAGGGGCGGCGGAGAGCGATTGGAGGATGCCGGCGCCGAGCGTCAGCGTCCCCTCCCCGCTCAATCCGGCAACCACGCCCGGCGGGCTCAAGCCCTCCCCTTGAGCATTGAAGGCAAGATCGAAAGGCCCTTTGGCGAAGGCCGATCCGACGACGTTTTTGGTCAGCGCCTCGAGCCTGCCCCCCTTGAGATCGGCGCGCATCGTGAGCTCGGCGCCGTTGCCGCGCGGCGCGAGATTGCCCGAGGCGGCAAGCTCGCCGCCGAAAAGACGGCCTTTCAGCGCGGTGACGTCGAGCCCGTCCTTGCCGACTGAAGCTGCGAGCGTGGCAGCCTCGATCTTGACGGCGGAACCGAGCGACAGCGTCTTGGCTTCAAGCGCGATCTCGCCTTCGATCTCCTCGAGGAGCCCGAGCGAGAAACCGCGCGAGGGCCAAAGCGCGGACGCATTGGCGCCGATCGTGCCCAACAGCTCTTCGGTCGAGGGCGTGCGGTGCCACGCCACCAGGACGCCGAGCAGCGACGGCAGCGACACGTTTTCGGCACGCCCGGTCAGGGAGAAGCGCGTCTTGCCGCCGCTCCGGTCGAGCTCGGCGGAGCCGGTGACGTTCTCTCCGGCGATGCTCCCGGCGATGCCGGTGAGGCCGATCGTCCCGCCTTGTTTGGTGATGTCGAGGCGGAGGCTCAAGGGGACGCCAGAGGCGCTTGGCGGCGATTCGAGGCCGATGAGCGCGAGTGCCGCGCTCGCATCCTTGCTCACGACTGCGCCCTTGCCCGCAAGCGACAGTCCGGCCGGCTGCAGCGATCCCTCGCCGACGAAGGCAATCTCGATCGGCGCGGTTTCGAGCGCGGCCTTGCCCGTCACCTTGGTATTCGGCACTCCCGCGGCTTTCACGATCAGTCTGCCCTTGTTCCCCTCGGGCGTCGCGATCCGCTCGAGCGGCAGATCGGGAAAGAGCAAGACCAGCACCGCTTGCGGCTCTTCGCCCGCGACCATGCCGTCGATATCGACCCTCGCCTCGCCGAGCTTGGCGGGGTCGCCGAGAGCACGGGCGGTGAGGGCGACATCCGATGTGCCGGCCTTGCCGCCGAGCTTGATCGCCGCGTTGGTCATGCCGCCGTCACGGGTTGCGCTCAAGTTGACGTTGAGATCGAGGGGAGCGAGCCCCGCGAGCTGTGCCGAGCCGCTCACGCCCTCAGGCAATCCGAACAGTTCGGCGACGATCTTGAGGCTGTTGGCGTCGGCGGCGCGAAGGGCAAAATCCACTCCCCCGGTTGGCGCAGAGTCGAGCTTGTCGATGCGGCCCTTGCCGTTCAGAGCGAGAGCATCGGCGGCGGCGAAGTCGAGTTGCTGCACGTCGAGCGTGCCGCCTTGGAGCTGAAACTGCGCATCGAGCTTGCCCGCGGGAATATCGGGCAGGAGCAGTTCTCCGACCCGCAAGGTCACGCGCATGTCGTCGCCACGCAGCCGCTGGAACAGATCCTGCCCCATCGCGGCGGCATCGTCCGCGCCGTTCGCGCCTGCCGCGCTCGCGTCGGGTGGCGGGGCAGCCTCGGCCGCTTCCGGTTGAGCCGGCTTCGTTTGCGCGGCCGGAAGCCAGGACAGCCATATCGGCCCCTCGCCGATCAGTTCGCGCAAATCGAGCCGGTCGCTGTCGAGGTTGACCGCGATCGTGCGACGCTCGCCGCCCTTGAGGCTCAAGCCGCCGCGGAATTTGGTCCCGCTCAAATCGCCCGCGACATCGGCGAGCTGAAGCGTGCCGTCGCCGACGGTGGCATTCGCCACGAAGCTGAAGTCTCCGGCGGAGGCTTGTCCCGATACGTCGCGATCGCCCGCGGCCCAGCGCATCAGCGGCCGCAATTTGGAGCCCTCGACCTTGACCGGTCCGGCAAAGACGGGCCCGAAATCGCCCCGCTTGAGGCTGCCGGAGGTTTCGAGGCGGTTATCACCAGGGAGCGTCGCCTTGAGATGGTCGATCATCACGGCGTCGTCCTTGGCGGCGAGCGCCATGTCGACGGCGCCGACAAGGTCGCCGCCGAGCCCCGCCTGTTCGATGACGAGCGTCAGCGTGCCGTTGCCGAGCGCGGCCGCCTGGGTCAGGACCTCGTCGGCGAACTCATAAAGCACCATTGCCGGCGACGGCCGCTCGGCGCCGGGCACCGCGAACAGGGCGTCGAGATCGATGAAGCCCGCCGCAAGCGTGGCCGCCCCTTCGACACGCTCGCCGAAATCGAGCGTGAGCCTGCCTTTGAAGATTTGCGGATGACCCTTGGCGTGAAGGGTGAGATCGAATCCCGGCAGCTCGGCGCGTTGGGGTGTCGCCTTGACCGGACCTTTCAGCTCGAAGCTCGAAGCCTGTTGGCGCGCGGCCGTGTCCGCCAGTTCTTCGCTTACCGGATTTGCCGCCTCGCCTTCCGCCTCACGCGCCGGCGCATTCGTGTTGCGCACGATGATCGTGCCGTCGAAGGTTGGAACGGCGCCGAGCCCGGTTGCGCCGCCGTCGAGAACGTAATTCGTGTTGTTGTCGAAATCGCGCAGCATCGACTTGATGCGGAACAGCCCGGCCGCGTCGGGCGCGCTAGTCGAAAAGCGAAGCTCTTGCGGCCGTCCCTTGAAGGAATAGTTGGCTGAGACCTTGTACGGTCCCGACAACGCCTGGGCGCTGGCGACACCGGTGACGTTCTCCACGGCGAATTGCGGCTGCCCTTGCCGCGCGACCTCGATCCGGCCGCCACTCACGCTCACCTCGTCCAGCATGACGTCTTTCGGCGCGAAGGGAAGCGTGACCCCGCGCCGTCCCACATCGCCCCAATTGCCGGTGCCGTCGGCGTTGAGATCGAGACGCAAGGTCGGTCCGACGATGGCGATCTTGCGCGCCTCGATCCTGCCGGTCAGAAGCGCGCTGATATTGAGCCAGGCTTCGAAAGACTTGGCCTCGAGGAACGGACGGTCGAGCCGCCCTTCCCGATCGGCCACCTTGATGTCGTCGAACCTGAGCTCGGGCGTGGGCAGAAGAAGGAGGTGAACCTTGCCGCCGACTTTCACCTCGCGACCGAGCAGGTTGGCGGCCTCGGTCTCGAACACCGCGCGGTAGTTGTTCCAGTCGATGAAGAGCGGCGCGGCAAAGAGCGCGCTCAAGACCAGAATCAAAAGTGCTGTCAAAGCCAGAAGTAGTGAGTTCACCGCCGTCTAACCCAAGGCCCGGGCGCGCCAAACGGCGCTGATTTCATATCGGGGAATCGGCCCACCGCGACATGCTCGTCATGGTAACGCAAAAAGCTTGCCAGGATTGAGGATATTCAAGGGGTCGAGCGCCTTTTTTATGGCAATCATCATGGCGACACCGGGCCCGTGCTCGGCGGCGAGATAGGCGATCTTGCCCTGGCCGACCCCATGCTCGCCGGTAGAGGTCCCGCCCGCGGCGAGCGCGCGGGCGACAAGGCGGTCGAGGAAGCCTTGCGCCTTCCGCCGCTCCTCGGCATCGGCCGGATCGATCAAGGGCATCACGTGAAAATTGCCGTCGCCGACATGGCCCACGATCGGGGCAACGAGCCCGAGTTGATCGATATCCTCGCGCGTTGCGGCGATGCAATCGGCGAGCGCGGAGATCGGCACGCAGACGTCGGTCGCAAGCACTTCAGCGCCCGGCCGCAATCCCCGCACCGCCCAATAGGCGTCGTGGCGCGCTTGCCAGAGTTTCGTGCGCTCTTCCTGGTGTTCGGCATAGGCGAGTTCCCCTCCCCCCTCGGCTTGCGCGATCGTCGCGAAGGCCTCGACCTCTTCGCGCGCCGAGCTGGGGGTGCCGTGAAACTCGAGGAAGAGGGTTGGGGTCTCGGGCAGAGAAAGATGGGAATAGGCGTTGCAAGCGCGAATCTGCACCTCGTCGAGAAACTCGATGCGGGCGAGCGGGAGACCGAGCTGGAGCGCGGCGATGGTGGCGTTGCACGCGCCGGCGATCGAGGTGAAGGGACAGACCGCCGAGATGATCGTCTCGGGGATGCCGTAGAGTTTTAGCGTGAGGCTGGTGATGACGCCGAGCGTTCCCTCCGAGCCGACGAGAAGGCGGGTGAGGTCATAGCCGGCCGAAGATTTGCGCGCGCGGCCCCCGGTCGTGATGACGCTGCCATCGGCGAGAACGGCGGTCAGCCCGAGAACGGCGTCGCGCATGGTGCCGTAGCGCACGGCGTTGGTGCCCGAGGCGCGCGTCGCCGCCATGCCGCCCAGGCTCGCGTCGGCGCCGGGATCGACCGGGAAGAAAAGCCCCGAGCCGCGCAATTGGTCGTTGAGCGCCTTGCGGGTCACGCCGGGCTCGACCGTGCAATCGAGATCGGCCTCATGCACGGCGAGGACGCGGTTCATGCGCGACAAATCGAGCGAGACGCCGCCAAACGGCGCATTGACGTGGCCTTCGAGCGAAGTGCCGGTGCCGAAGGCGATCACCGGCACGCGGGCTTCGGCGCAAAGCTTCACGCAGTCCGCGACCTCGGCCTCGGTCTCGGCGAACAGAACGGCATCAGGCGGCTCGCGCTTCAGCCAAGTGAGCGTATTGGCGTGCTGCTCGCGCAAGCTTTGACCTTGGGAGAAGCGCGCGCCGAAACGCGCGCCGAGGGTGGCGAAGAGCGCCTGCTTCCCCTCATCTCGTTCGGCCATGCTCGCGGTCATGGCGCCATCTTAGGGTGCTTCGGCCGCGAATGTTTAGGCTTTTCCGCGAGGATTTACGCCGCGACGAGGAAGATCACGGCCGTGAAATGGCAGCTTGCCGCCGCCAGCACGAAGCCGTGCCAGATCGCGTTCGAGTACGGCAGGCGCTCCCACAGATGGAATACGACGCCGACGGTGTAGAGCACGCCGCCGGCCATGAGCAGGGTGAGCGCGCGCACCGGCATGGCCGACATCAGCGGCTCTATCGCCGCAAGCACGGCCCAGCCCTGCACGAGGTAAAGCGCGAGCGACAGGCCGTGGAGATAGCGCGGCGCGAAAAGCTGAAGCACGATGCCGATGGCGGCGATCGCCCACACCACGGCGAGGAGAATAAGCCCGAACGGCGTGTTCATCTGGATGAGGACGAAGGGCGTGTACGTGCCCGCGATCATCAGGAAGATGGCGGCGTGGTCGAGACGCCGCAGCCATTCCTTGAGCCGTGGCGGCCGGGTCACGAGATTGTAGCCCGCGGAAAAGCTGAACATCAGAACCAGGGCCAGCCCGTAGATGGTGAGACTCACGGCCCACAATGCCGCATCCGACTTGATCCCGATGATGAGGAGCACGGTCAGCGCGGCGAGGCTCGCTGTGACGCCGACGGCATGGAGGCAGCCGTCAGCGACGCGCTCGCCGAGCGAATATTTGGGAAACGGAACGCAATTCTCGGCCATCGTTATGTTCGCCTGATCGAAGCAAGCATCGGAGCAAACTTACCACGTCCTGTGGCTAGGATGAGGCGCGGATGACTGCGGCGTCGGCAGGGCCTCCGGCCGCTCACGAGCGATCGGAGATTTGTGCGACTACTGGCCGCAGACGCTCGAGCCCGTGGTGCAGACATACGGGACGACGACCCCGGTGAAGCAGGTCGTGTAGAAGCGGGACGTGACGATGTCGGGCTTGAGCTGGGCCGATTTCGGCACGCCGTCGGGGCGCACCGCCTTCCAGAACGGATCGCCCTTCACCTTATGCGCATAGAGCGTGACGTAGCTCCACCTCTTGCTGCGTTTCAGTTGGGCGGCGCTTTGCAAAAGCAGCGTTTGCGAGCTCCTCGCGGCGTCGGCCTTGGAGCCTGCGCTGTGGGTCACCTTCAGCAACTGGCATCCGGCCTCAACCGGCCCGCTCGTGCCCAGTATCAGAGCCCAAACGCCGAACACGGCAAAACTCATGCGAAAAAAATGGAGCATGTCCCCGTCTCCCAATGCGCATCGAATCCGTCTTTTCCTATTTGGCAGCGATGCGTGTCAACCGCAACCGCAATAGCAAAGTTTCTCTGCGGTTTTTTGTCCGTTACGGCGCGGCTTTGCTCCAGGTCGAATCGGGGAGGAAGGCCTCGATTTTCGGCGCAAGCCGCCCCGTCTCGGGCCCGAGATCCTTCTCGAGCACCGTGCCGTCGTGATTGATCATGAAAGTCATGATGCCGGAGTTGCCGTACTCGGAGGGATAGGCGATGAGCGCAAAGCCTCCGCGCAAACTGTTGTCGACGAGATAGTCGTAGGCGCCGCCCGGCGCGCCCGCTCCCTGCCGGGTCAGGATGCGATAGTAATAGCCGTGATAGGGGATCGGCTTGCCCCCGAACTTGTAGCCTTCGGTCGATGCCTTGGCGGCGATGTCGCCGAGGGGACTTTCCGTCTCGCCCGCTTTGGTCCGTCTTTCTTTCCGGGCTTGCTCAAAACCTCCTGGCATAGACGCCACGGCCAAGTCCGTGTGGTACTGGTCGAGCACGAGCGTCCTTAAACCCGCCCGTGCGAGATAACAGGCGCAAGTGAGCCCGTTGTGGCCGGCCCCGACAATCACCGCATCGTACGCTTGCGCCATGTTCGTCTTGCGATTGGTCAGGCCAATAACACCCTATCATGACCTCCCAACGATGGTCGCGGCTTGCAAAACTTGCGCGCGCGTGCGCCTCATGCCGGCCATGGCGGAACTCGCGGAGATCTACTGCTACCCGGTCAAGAGCTTGCGCGGAGCTCAGCGCAAGACGGCCAAGGTCCAGCTGATCGGTCTCGAGGACGATCGCCGTTTTCTCGTCGTCGATGCCTCGGCGCGGTTTCAGACCATCACGCAATTGCCGAAGATGGTGCAGGTCGAGGTCGAAACGAAGCCCGACGGCATCGTTCTTCGCCATGCAGACGCCGGAGCGTGCTTCGTCAGCACGCCGCGGCAAGGGGCGCCCGAAGAGACAGTGACGATCTGGGAAGACAGCGTGCGCGCGCTCGCGGCAGGCGCCGAGGCGGACAATTTTCTTTCGCTTCTGCTCGGCACGCCGCTCCGGCTCGTCTATCTCGCCAACCCCAGGGGCCGGCGTGTCGAAACGGCCATCAACGCCGGCGAGGACCATGTCAGCTTCGCCGACGTGACCCCGATCCTGCTCACTTCGACGACCTCGCTTGCCGATTTGAGCGAGCGCGCCGGTTGCGACATCGCCATGCGCCGGTTCCGGCCGAACCTCGTGGTCTCGGGCACCCCCCCTTTCGCGGAGGACGCTTGGCGCGAGATTAGGATTGGAGCCGTCCGCTTCCGCGTGGCAGCGCCTTGCGCACGGTGCGCGATCACGACGCGCGATCCCGACACGGGCGAGCAACTCGACCCGTATGAGCCCTTGCGCACGTTGCAGCGCTTTCATCGCGCGCGCGACGGCAGCGCGATGTTCGGCCAGTACCTGATCCCGGACAATGAGGGCACGGTCGGCGTCGGCGACAAGGTCGAGGTATTGTCGGCGGGCGCCTCGAACCTGATGTGAAGCGTGACCCCGGCACGGCCGCAATACTCAGTGCCAAGACGGACGCAAAAGCGCGGGGCGGTCCCTTGATCCTCCGACCGAAACGACTAGGTACATCTGAGCACTCGACAAAACAGAAGTGTAGGAGGGACGGTATGCAATCCGCAGTCAGTACGATTTCGCGTCGCGCCAAATTCGCCCAAAGGAAAACCCGGCATCGCGTGCTTGCGGCCCTCCTCGCCGCGATGGTGACGGCAGGCATGTCCGGCGCCGTCCGTGCCGCCGAGCCCGTCAGCGAGGCCGAGGCGCGCGCCATCGGCGCCGACGCCTATGTCTATTTCTATCCGCTCATCACTATGGATCTGACGCGACTCCAGTTCACCAATGTCGAGCCGGGCAAGGAACCATTGAAAGGGCCGATGAACACGTTCGTCAACATCCCGGAATATCCGACGGTGGATTTGCGGATCGTGGTCAGGCCGAACTTCGATACTCTTTACTCGTCCGCCTGGCTCGATCTCACCAAAGAACCGGTGGTGGTCTCCGCGCCAGATACCGGCGGGCGTTACTACCTCCTGCCAATGCTCGACATGTGGACCGACGTGTTCGCCTCGCCAGGCTGGCGCACGACGGGAACCGGAGCCGCCAATTACCTCATCACGCCTCCGGGATGGACCGGTCAGGTCCCGCCGGAGTTCACCCGCATCCCGGCGCCCACGCCTTACGTCTGGATCATCGGCCGCACCAAGACCGACGGGCCTGCCGACTACGACGCCGTGCACAAGATTCAGGCGGGCTTCAAGGTCACGCCGCTGTCGCAATGGGGCAAGGAGGCCCAGCCGGTCGCGGTCAAGATCGATCCCGCCGTCGACATGAAGACGCCGCCGAAGGAACAGGTAGATACCATGCCTGCCGGCAAGTTCTTCGCCTACGCGGCCCAACTGCTCAAGCTCCATCCGCCCCATATCACCGACCAGCCGATCATCGCGCGGCTGAAGCGCATCGGCTTCGAGGCGGGGCAGAGCTTCGACCTCGACAAGGCTGACCCGGCGGTGAAGAAGGCGCTCGAGAGCGCGCCGGCGGACGGGCAGGCCCTCATGGCGTGGAAGATCCCGACATTGGCGCGGGTTGCCAACGGGTGGTCGATGAACACCGACACGATGGGCGTTTACGGCAATTACTACCTCAAGCGCGCCATCATCGCCCAAGCGGGCCTCGGCGCCAATCTGCCCGAGGACGCGATCTATCCGCTCAATCTCGGCGACGTTGAGGGCAAGCCTCTCGACGGCGCGCAAGCCTACTCGATCCATTTCGACAAAGCCGTGATACCGCCAGTCGATGCGTTCTGGTCGATCACGCTTTACGATAACGATGGCTTCCAGGTCGGAAATCCGCTCAACCGGTTCGCGGTGTCGAGCTGGATGCCGTTCAAATACAACGCCGACGGCTCGCTCGATCTCTACTTCCAGACCGAGAGCCCCGGGGCTGACAAGGAAGCGAATTGGCTGCCTGCTCCGAAGGGGCCGTTCAATCTGACCATGCGCCTTTACGCGCCGAAGTCCGAGGCATTGACGGGAAAGTGGAATCCGCCGCCGGTCACGTGGGTCGAGAAGTCCCTTTCGCTTCCCGCTCAGTGAGGCTTTGCCGACCGCCTGATGGCGGAAGCTTCGAGCGCAAGCGCGGCTAAAACGGGAGCGCAAGGGCTTGCGCTCCCGGCCCCTTCTCCGCCAGGGCAATGCTATAGTCGATTCTCAATGACGAAGATTCGCTCTGCCGCGCTTCAAGCCTTGCCTCAACCCGAGGACGGGCAACCATCCACCTCGGAGCGGGCCATGCGCCTGCGCCCCGGCCATTATCTCGACGCGCTCAACCCCGAGCAGCGCGAGGCGGTCGAGACGCTGGACGGCCCGCTGCTCGTGCTGGCTGGCGCCGGCACCGGCAAGACCCGCGTGCTCACCACCCGCATCGCCCATATTTTAAGTTTGGGGCGTGCGCGGCCCTCGCAAATCCTCGCCGTTACCTTCACCAACAAGGCGGCGCGCGAAATGAAGGCGCGCGTCGGCGAGCTGATCGGCGGCGTGGTCGAAGGTATGTTCTGGCTCGGCACCTTCCACGCCATCGGCGTCAAGATCCTGCGCCGTCACGCCGAGCTCGTCGATCTCAAGCCGTCCTTCACCGTGCTCGATACCGACGATCAGGTCAGGCTGCTCAAGCAGCTGCTCGAGGCGGAAAATATCGACGAGAAGCGCTGGCCGGCGCGGGTGCTCGCAGCGATGATCGATGGCTGGAAGAACCGGGGCTTGGTGCCGAAGCGCGTGCCCGAGGGCGAGAGCCTCGCCTTCGCCAACGGTCGAGCACGCGACCTCTACGCGCTCTATCAACTCCGACTGAAAGAGCTGAACGCGGCCGATTTCGGCGATCTTCTGTTGGAGAATCTGCGGCTGTTCCAGGAGCATACCGACGTGCTCGAAAAATATCAGCAGCGCTTCCTGTTCACGCTGGTTGACGAGTACCAGGACTCCAACGTCGCCCAATATCTGTGGCTCCGGCTGCTCGCGCAAGGCAACCGCAATATCTGCTGCGTCGGCGACGACGACCAATCGATCTACGGCTGGCGCGGCGCCGAGGTGGACAACATCTTGAGGTTCGAGACCGACTTCCCCGGCGCCAAGGTCATCAGGCTCGAGCGCAATTACCGTTCGACCGGGAATATCCTCGGCGCGGCCTCAGGGCTCATCGCGCATAACAAGGGCCGTCTCGGCAAGACGCTCCGCACCGACGGCGCACCCGGCGAGAAGGTCGCGGTCGAGGGCTGCTGGGACGACGAGGAGGAAGCCCGCGTCATCGGCGAGGATATCGAGCAGCTTCAGCGCCAGGGCCACACTTTAAGCGAGATCGCGATCCTGGTGCGCGCCTCGTTCCAGATGCGCGCCTTCGAGGATCGCTTCATCACGCTCGGCCTGCCCTATCGCGTCGTCGGTGGCCCCCGTTTCTACGAGCGCCAGGAGATCAGGGACGCGACCGCCTATTTCGAGGTGACGCTCAATCCGTCGAACGACCTCAAATTCGAGCGCATCTTCAATACGCCGCGGCGCGGGCTCGGCGAATCCAGTCTCAAATCCCTGCATCAGGTCGCCCGCGCGCAAAGCGTGCCGCTGTTCCAGGCGGCGCGGCTCCTCACCGAGACCGAGGAGCTCAAGCCCAAGCCGCGCAAGGCCCTGCAAGACCTGATCGCAGCGTTCGACCGCTGGCGCTCGCTGATCGACACCATGCGCCACACCGAGCTTGCCGAGCTGATGCTAGATGAATCGGGCTATACCGGCATGTGGCAGGCCGAGCGCTCGCCGCAAGCGCAGTCGAAGCTCGAGAACCTGAAAGAGCTGATCCGCTTCATGGAGGAGTTCGACACGCTCGCGGGCTTCCTCGAGCATGTGAGCCTGGTCATGGACGCCGAGACCGAGGAAGGCGCCGACCGCGTCAATCTGATGACGCTCCACTCGGCCAAGGGGCTCGAATTCGACACCGTGTTCCTGCCTGGCTGGGACGAAGGACTTCTGCCGCATCAGCGGAGCCTCGACGAAACGGGACGCGCGGGGCTCGAAGAGGAGCGGCGGCTCGCCCATGTCGGCCTCACCCGCGCGCGGAAATTCGCCAAGATCACCTTCGCCCAGAATCGCCGCAACCACGGCACCTGGCAGACGGCGCTCCCCTCCCGCTTCATCGACGAGCTTCCCGTCGCCCATATCGAAGTCGCCGAAGACAAGGGCCTGCGCGGCTACGGGCCGAGCCGGTTCGACACGGCCGATACGTTGTTCGCGAGCGGGTTCTACGAGACACCGGGCTGGCAGCGCGCCAAGCGAAACCGCGCCGCCGGCAGCGGGGGACCGGCGAAGCGAGGGCCGGTCACCATCGAAGGCACGCTCGTCGCTTCGAGCACGGCGCAAGGTGCGGGGCTAAGCGTCGGCATGCGCGTGTTCCACCAGAAATTCGGCTATGGCCGCGTGGCCCAGGTCGACGGCAACAAGCTCACGGTCGATTTCGACAAGGCCGGGGAGAAGAAAGTCGTGGACAGCTTCGTCGAAAGGGCGTGAGCGGTCGGCCCTCCCTTGACGGACCCCCTTCCCCGATGAGAATAAAACGTGGACATTGGCTCTTCTCAAGCCGAACGTGAGGAGCCCATGCGGAGCGTGATCTCTGGGATTTGTGATGTTTCCGGCCCCTTCGGCCGTGGTCGCGGCCGAGGCCTGCTGCAAGGGCGGCTCGGGCTGGCGCGGCCCCGACGGGTTCTGCATCTCGCAAGCAAAGCTCGCCGAGGTGTGCGGCACGCCGGCCGGCGCGCGGTGCAAGCAGGAAGAGGCGCCGCGCGTCTGCTTCGGCAACAAATCCTGAGCCGGGGTCTTCGCAGGCGAAGCAAAGCGATTTGATCGGGCATGGCGCCGGGGCCTAAGCTCGGCGCCATGCAGCTCATAGACGAGATCCGCGCGAAACGCGTGACGCATCAGGCGCGGATCGAGGTTCCGGAAGCGGCGGCGATGCGTCTTGCCGACGCGCTCGAAGCGGCACTCAACCCCGCCCCCGTCGCGGTCGGACTGTTCGAGCGGGGCCACGACCGCTTCGAGGTCTTCGCGCATTACGAGGCGGCGCCCAAACGCGAGGCACTGCTCGAGTTGATCGCCGAAGCGGCAGGCGGCGCCGGAATCGGCCCGCTGGAGATCGAGGCGCTGCCGCCTGCCGATTGGGTGGCGCTGTCGCAAGGAAAACGCGGCAAGGTCGTCGCGGGGCGCTTCCTCATCCATGGCAGCCACGACCGGGGAACGGGCCCGCGCCGGCTGCTTGCCGTCGAGATCGACGCCGGCCAGGCCTTCGGCACCGCGCATCACGCGAGCACGCGCGGCTGCCTGCTCGCGCTCGACGATGCGCTCAAGCGCGGGCGGCCACGCGCAGTCATCGATATCGGCACGGGCACCGGCGTGCTTGCCGTCGCCGCGGCGAAGGCTTTGAAGCGAAAAATCGTCGCGAGCGACAACGACCCGGTAGCCGCCGCGACCGCAGCCGACAATGCGCGCAAGAACGGCGTTGCAGGTCTCGTGAGGGTGGTGACCGCGGAGGGGTTCGGCCACCCTCGCCTGCGGCGGGCCAAGGCCGATCTTCTCTTCGCCAACCTGCTCGAAGGCGCGCTCTACGCGCTTGCGCCACAATTGCGCCGCCATGTCGCGGAAGGCGGCATCGCGGTGCTCTCGGGCCTCGCTGAAACCCAGGCGCGAGCGGTCGAAGCGCGCACCAGGGCGCACGGCTTCGTCCTAAAAAAGCGAATCATTCTCGCAGGATGGACTACTCTTGTTATCGCCCGCGTCAATGCGCGCCGGGTCGAAGATTGATCGCCGCCGCCTTTTCCGCGTACAAGGGCCAGCCATGTTTCAACTGTTCGACGATGTCAGTTCGCCTGGGGCGAGCGCCGACCGTATCAAGGCCCTGCAGGGCGAGTTGAAGTCGCGAAAGCTCAAGGGCTTGCTCGTTCCCCACAGTGACGAGCACCAGAACGAGTATCTCGCCCCCCAGTTCGAGCGCCTCGCCTGGCTCACGGGCTTCACCGGCTCGGCCGGGTCGGCGGTGGTGCTCGATAAAGACGCGGCGCTGTTCGTCGACGGGCGCTATATCCTCCAGGCGCAGGCCCAGGCCGATCCGGCGCTGTTCGAGGTGCTGCAAACGCCCGAGGCCAAGGCCTCGACCTGGATCGCCGACAAGCTCGGCAAGAGCGGCTCGGTCGGCTACGACCCATCGCTGCACACCGTCAAGGAAATCGAACGCCTGACCGAGACGCTCGCCAAGTCGGGCATCAAGCTCGTCCCGGTCGAAACCAATCTCATCGACGCCATCTGGCAAGATCGACCGAAGCCCGCGGCGACGGCGGTCGTTCCCCACGGCATCGAATATGCCGGACGCTCGGCGCAGGAAAAGATCCGCGACGTGCAGGCCGCGCTCGCGGCGGAGAAGACCGACGCGGTCCTCCTCACCCTGCTCGATTCCATCGCCTGGCTGTTCAACATCAGGGGCGGCGACATCAAGCACACGCCGGTCGCGCTCGCCTTTGCCATCGTGCCGGCGAGCGGACGGCCGACGCTGTTCATCGAACTGGCCAAGATCGGCGACAACGTGAAGGGCGAGATTCGCGAGACGGCCGATCTCGCCGAGCCGGCTTCGCTCGCGGAGCGCCTGAAAGCGCTCGGCGAAGCGCAGGCCCGTGTCAGGCTCGATCCGGAAACCGCGCCGATGCGGTTCGCGCAAGCGCTGAAGGCCGACGGCGCGCAGATCGTGCCGGGCCAAGACCCGTGCATCCTGCCGAAGGCGATCAAGAACTCGACCGAGATTGCGGGCGCGCGCACCGCTCATCTCAGGGACGGCCTCGCCATGGTGCGGTTCCTCGCCTGGCTCGACGAGGTCGCCGTGCCGGGCAAGATCGACGAGGTCGCCGCGGCGATAAAGCTCGAAGATTGCCGGCGCGAGTCCGGCCAGCTCAAGGATATCAGCTTCGACACGATCTCGGCCGCGGGCGCGAACGGGGCGATCGTGCATTACCGGCCGACCACGAAGTCGAAACGCGTGCTCGAGGCGGGCTCCCTCTATCTGATCGACTCGGGCGCGCAATATCGCGAGGCGACGACCGACGTGACGCGCACCATCGCCATCGGCACGCCGACAGCGGAGATGCGCCGGCATTACGGGCTGGTGCTGAAGGCGCATATCGCCATCGCCACCGCGCGCTTCCCCAAGGGCACGCGCGGCCAGGACCTCGATCCCTTCGCACGGCGGCCGCTGTGGGAGGCGGGTCTCGATTACGACCACGGCACAGGCCACGGCATCGGCAGCTATCTGTCGGTGCATGAGGGGCCGCAGCGCCTGTCGCGGCTCGGCACCGTCGAGCTCGAGCCGGGCATGATCCTGTCGAACGAGCCGGGCTTCTACCGCGAAGGGCATTACGGGATCAGGTTGGAAAGTCTCGTGCTGGTCACGCCGCTCGAGAAGATTTCGGGTGGCACGCGCGAGATGATGGGCTTCGAGACGCTCACGCTTGTCCCCTTCGACCGCCGCCTGATCGATCCGAAGCAGCTTCTGCCGTGGGAAGTCGCCTGGCTCAACGCCTACCACGCGCGGGTGAGGCGCGAGATCGAGCCGATCCTGCTCAGCGACGACAGGGCCTGGCTCCGCCACGCCACCGCGCCGATCGGCTGAGGCAGAGCCCGGTCAGCGCTCGATCAGCTTGAGCCACTCCTCCTCGGTAAGGACGGCGACGCCGAGCGCCTTGGCCTCTTTCAGCTTCGAGCCCGCGCCGGGGCCTGCCACGACATAGTCGGTCTTCTTCGAGACAGAGCCGGCGACCTTGGCGCCGAGCCGCTCGGCGGATGCCTTCGCTTCCGAGCGCGTCATCTTCTCGAGCGTGCCGGTGAACACCACGGTCTTGCCGGAGATGGGCGAAGCGTGATCGGCCGCTTCGAGCGACTCAGGGCTGATTTCCTTCAGGAGATCTTTGACGACCGTCACGTTGTGCCGCTCGTCAAAGAAATCGGCGATCGCGGCCGCGACCGTCGGGCCGATGCCCTCGATGCTGTTGAGCTCTGCGAAGGCCTCGCCGTCGCGGTCGCCCGCGGCGGCGCGCATCGCCTTGAGGAAGGCTGCCGCGGTGCCGTAGTTCCGCGCGAGCAGCCTCGCCGTGGTCTCGCCGACATGGGGAATCCCAAGCGCATAGATGAATCGGTCAAGCCTGATGTTGCGGCGCGCCTCGATTGCGTCGAACAGCTTCTCGGCGGACGTCTCGCCCCACCCTTCGCGTTCGGCGAGCTTGCTGCTTGAGCGCTTGTCGCGCGCGCGAAGGGTGAAGATGTCGGGCGGCGACTGGATCAGGCCGTCCTCGTAGAAGGCTTTGATGTGCTTCTCGCCGAGGCCCTCGATGTCGAAGCCATTGCGCGAGACGAAATGCTTGAGCCGCTCGACCCTCTGCGCCGGGCAGATGAGGCCGCCGGTGCAGCGCCTGACCGCGTCCTCCTTGCCGGTATTGGGATTGATCTCGCGCGAGGCATGGCTGCCGCAGGTCGGGCAGACCGTAGGAAAGACGAATCGTTTCGCGCCCTTAGGCCGCTTTTCTTGAACCACGCCGAGAATCTGCGGGATGACGTCGCCGGCGCGCTGGACGATCACCGTGTCGCCAACCCGGACGTCCTTCCGCGCGATCTCATCCTCGTTGTGCAGCGTAGCGTTCTGCACCACGACGCCGCCGACGGTGACCGGCTCGAGCTTGGCGACTGGGGTGAGCGCCCCGGTGCGGCCGACCTGAATGTCGATGCCGCGCAGGATCGTGGTCGCCTGCTCGGCCGGGAATTTGTGGGCCAGCGCCCAGCGCGGCGTCCGCGTGCGGAAGCCGAGGCGCTGCTGGAGGTCGAAGCGGTTGATCTTGTAGACCACGCCGTCGATGTCGTAGCCGAGACCGGCGCGGCGCTCCTCGATCTCGCGGTAGGTCTCGAGCATCTCCGCCACGCTGCTGGTCAGCCGCATTAGCGGATTGACCGGGAAGCCCCAGGCGCTCAAAGCCTCGTAGAACCCCCATTGATTGTCGGCGGGCAGGCGCTCGACGTCGCCCCAGCCATAGGCGAAGAAGCGCAAAGGGCGCTTCGCGGTGACGGACGGATCGAGTTGCCTGACGAAGCCCGCGGCGGCGTTGCGCGGATTGGCGAAGACCTTCAGCCCCTGCTTCGCCTGCTCGGCATTGAGCTTGGTAAAATCGGCATGCCGCATATAGATCTCGCCCCGCACCTCGAAGGCGCCGGGGAAATCCTTCGCGGTCACGGTCTTGGGAATGTCGGCGATGGTGCGGACGTTGGCGGTAACGTCCTCGCCTTCGTAGCCGTCGCCGCGGGTCGCGCCCTGAACCAATCGGCCGCGCTCGTAGCGGAGCGTGATCGAGAGCCCGTCGATCTTGGGCTCGGCGGTCACCTCGAGGGCCTGGTCGGGTGAAAGCCCGAGAAAGGCCTTGGCGCTCACGAGGAACCCCTCCACCTTCTCGTCGCTGAAGGCGTTGTCGATCGACAGCATCGGCACGCGGTGCCGCACCTTGCCGAAGGCGCCGACAGGCGCGGCCCCGACCTTCAGCGAGGGGCTGTCGTCGCGGACGAGTTCAGGAAAGCGCGCCTCGATCGCATCGTTCCGTGCGCGCAAGGCATCGTAGTTGGCGTCGGAGATCTCAGGCGCATCCTTGCGGTAGTAGAGCGCATCGTGATGGGCGATTTCGGCGGCGAGCCGCGCAAGCTCGGCGGCGGCCTCCGCCTCGTCGAGCGCGGACGCGGGCTTCTCGCGCAGGGACGGTCCAACTCCCGGCTTCTTTCTGGTCTTGGCCTTGCTCATTCTCGGTCATCACGCGGTTCGCTTCATCAGCCGCTCCGCCGCCTTGCGTGCCTCGTCGGTGATGGTCTGGCCGGCGAGCATGCGGGCGATCTCCTCGCGCCGCGCTTCACCGGCGAGGATCGCGACGCGGGTCGCCATGGCCTCGCCGTCCTTGCCGCGCACCGGCTCCTTGGCGATCAAGAGGTGCCCGTTCGCCACCGCCGCAACTTGCGGCGCATGGGTCACGGCGAGGACCTGGACGCCCTCGGCGAGCCGCGCCAGGCGCTCGCCGACGGCCGCAGCCGTCGCCCCGCCGACGCCCGAATCGGCCTCATCGAAGATGAGCGTTGGCGCCGAGCCGCGCGCGGCAAGCACGACCTTCAGCGCGAGGATGAAGCGGGCAAGCTCGCCGCCCGAGGCGACCTTCATCAAGGGACCAGGGTCGGTGCCGGGATTGGTCCTGACCCAAAAGGCGACGCGGTCGATGCCGCTCGGGCCCCCTTGGGCAAGCTCGACCGTTTCGATATGGGTGGTGAAGCGCGCCTTGTCGAGCTTGAGCGGACCGAGCTCGCCCGCAACTTCCAGGTCAAGCCGGGCTGCCGCCTCTTTCCGCGCGGCGCTCAAGGCGAGCGCGAGGCCCTCATAGGTCTTGCGCGCGGCGGCGGCGGCTCTCGCAAGCTCGGCGCCTTTCGCTTCGCTCGTGTCGAGCGCCGCCAACTCCGCTTCGAGCCGTTGGACGAGCTCCGCCAGAGCATCGACGGGGACCTTGTGCTTGCGGGCGAGAGCGCGGAGCGCAAATAGCCGCTCCTCGGCGCGCTCCAGCGCCTCGGGCTCGAAGGCGGTCGCGGCGAGCGCCTCCTCGACTTTAGCTTGCGCGGCATTCGTCTCTTCGAGCACCCGCGCCAATGACGCGGCGACAGGGCCGAGCAGATCGGGGGCGACAGGCGCCTGGCGCTCGATCCGCCGGAGAGCGGCGGCAAGCCGCGCGCCGTTCGTCCCCTCCCCGCGCAGCGCATCGAGCGTCTCAACAAGCTCAGCGGCGAGCTTCTCGGAATTCATCATCACCTGGCGGCGGGAGGCGAGCTGCTCCTCATCGCCCGCTTGCGGATTGAGGACGCGCAATTCCTCGAGCGCGTGCCCGAGATAGCCGGCATTGGCGAGCGAAGCGGCAATGTCGCTCTCGTGGCGGGATCGCTCGGCCTCGGCGCGTTGCCAGGCATCGTAGGCCTCCGCCGCGCACGCCACCTCGCCGCTCAAGGCGCCGAAGGCATCGACCAGGTCGCGGTGGCCGCTCGGATCGATCAGCGCTCGGTCGTCATGCTGGCCGTGAATCTCGACCAGGGCCCGGCCGACCTCGCGCAAGAGCTGAACGCTCACGCTGGTGTCGTTGATGAAGGCGCGGCTTCTGCCGTCGGCGCCCTGCACGCGCCTCAAGATCAGGGTCGCTTCGGGCTCGATGCCGTTCGCGGCGAGGAGCGCGAGGACCGGGTGGTTTCCCGGAAGCGCGAAGATCGCCGTCACCTGGCCCTGGTTCGCGCCACGCCGCACCAGCGCCGCGTCACCTCTCCCGCCAAGCGCGAGCGAAAAAGCGTCGAGAAGGATCGATTTGCCGGCTCCGGTCTCGCCGGTGAGCACGCACAATCCGTCGCCGAATTCGAGATCGAGCTTGTCGATCAGGACCACGTCGCGGATCGACAGGGCCTCTAGCATGGCGCGCCGGTCAGGTACCGGTTGCTCCTCTCCACGTCCGCGTGATCCACGAGCCTTCGTGCTCTTGCGGCTTCAAACCCTGCTTGCCGAGAAGCCCGTAAGCGTGACGGTACCACTTGCTTTCCGGAAAGTTGTGGCCGAGCACGGCGGCCGCCGTCTGGGCCTCGTTGACGATCCCCAACGCCATATAGGCCTCGGTCAGACGCATCAAGGCCTCTTCCACCTGCTCGGTGGTCTGGAAGTCGGTCACCACGGTGCGGAAGCGATTGATCGCCGCTAGGAAATTGCTGTGGCGGAGATAATAGCGTCCGACCACCATCTCGTTGGCCGCGAGCAGATCGCGCAGGATGCGCGCCCGGTTGCGGGCATCGGCCGCGTAACGCGATTCGGGATAGCGCTGGAGCAGCGTGTCGTAGGCGGCGAGCGCCTTGCGGGCATTGCTCTGGTCGCGCTTCGGATCGAGCACGCGATCGTAATAGGACATGGCGATGATGTTCTGGGCGAGGTCCGATTCATTCGTGCCCGGGTGAAGGGTGAGGTAGCGGTCGGCGGCCCCGATCGCATCGTCGTACTTGCCGCCTTTGTAATAGGCGTAAGAGGCCATGAGGATGGCCCGTCGCGCTTCGGGCGAATAGGGGTGATTGATGTCAACTTCTTCGTAGATCCGGGCGGCGTCCTTGTACTTGCCCTTGTTCACGAGAGCTTCGGCCTTGCCGTAGATGACGTTGGGCGGATCGTTGGAGACGTCCTCGGTGTTGTCCTTGCTGCCGAACCAGCCGAGCGATCCGAACGACCCGAAGGAGCTGCAGGCCGAGACGAGGCTCGCGGCAACGAGGACGAGAAGGAGCTTCGCCGGCAGCGCGAACGCGCCGCCACCCGCGAGGGGCGTCGCCGCGCGCCCAAGCCTTCGTAAGGTCATGCTTCCCCTCAAAGACCGCCCCTTGCGCAGATGGGCTTCCGCCCCGAAAGCCTCACCCGTCATGATAGCGCAGCGCCCAGCAAAAAACGCGCCGATTATGGTGTTTTTTTGCCCTGCTACCGGCTGAGCGTCGCTGACAATTCCGGTTTTTTGTGGAATTCGCCCGCCGCCGGTAAACGAGGCTCGACCGGCACGCGAACCGGCACGGCGTCAAGCCAAGAACGGACGAAAGCTTCGGCCTTAAGCTCTCTCTTAGCTCCGTTCGGCGGCGAAATTCGCGGCCGCGAGACGGTGGCTGAGCTCGGCATGGCGAATCTCGCGGTAACGCGGGGCTTCGACCATGGTCCAGGCCTCGGCATCGGCAAACAGCGCCTTGAGCACCAGCGCATTGAGCCGATGCCCGCCGCGGTTGGAGCGGAAGGCGCCGAGGATGGGCGCGCCGGCGAGAGCAAGATCGCCGACCGCATCGAGCGCCTTGTGGCGCACGAATTCGTCGGAGAAGCGAAGACCTTCGCGATTGATGATTCGGTCGTCGCCGATGGCGACGGTGTTGTCGAGCGAGGCGCCGAGAGCAAGGCCGGCGGCCCAGAGCCGCTCCACGTCCTTCATGAAGCCGAAGGTACGGGCGCGGGCGATTTCGCGGCGGAAGGAACCCGGGTTGAGGTCGATCTCGATGCGCTGGCTGCCGATGAGCGGGGTGTCGAAATCGATGGCGATATCGAGATGGAAACCGTTATGGGGGGAGAGCTCGCCATAGGCGCCGGCATCTTCCACCGTGACCTTCTTCAGAACCTTGAGGTAGCGGCGGGGAGCTTCGAGCTCAGCCAGGCCTACCTCGTCGATCGCCTCGACAAAGCCCGAGGCGCTGCCGTCCATGATCGGAACTTCGGAGCTGTCGATCTCGATAAGCGCATTGTCGACACCGAGCCCGCGCAGAGCGGCCATCAGATGCTCGACAGTCGAAATGGATGAACCGTTGCCGTCGCCAATCACGGTGCACAACGTAACGCCGGTGACCGACCGCTGATCGGCTGCGATTTCGGTCTCGTGTCCGTTGCCATTGGAAAGAAGGAAGCGAATGCCGGTGTCGCCGTCGGCGGGACAAAGAGTGACGGAGACTGGCGCTCCGCTATGCACTCCGGTGCCGGTAAGCGAGATTTCGCTGGCAAGCGTCGTTTGGCGTGCCCCGATAAAGCCCCTCATCCCCCGTCGGCCCCCCAAGCCGTATTCTGAGTTCCCTGCTTGCCCGAGGCTTCCCTCGGACCCTCCGATCGATCTGCGATCCTCGGCACTTCAACGGGACTTTTTGTCAGTCCTTGCGGTGTGCCGTTTTGGTTCCGCAATCGATCTGTGAAGAACCTTAACGCTCGAACTCAGGGGCGACAAATCACGGTTTCTTTCAGTGTGTTACGGACTCTGTCGTCTCATAACGCACTGATAGAACTATGTATTTCTCCTTCGACGGGAGTCGCTGGCTGTGGGTGTTCTTTGCCTTGTGAGCGCGGTCAATTCGCCCTGCGGCGCAAGAACGCGGGAATCTCCAGATCGTCGTCGACAAGTGATTCGTCGGGAGCCTCTTCCCGCTCGTCCGCTTCGGGCGCCGCCTGGACCTCGACCAGCTTCGGCAAGGCGGCAACCACCTTCTCGCCGCGCGGGCGTTCGATCCGGATCCCCCGGGGCACCGCCTCAGCCTCGGGCTTTGGCCGCTCGGCTTGCTTGGGCAACTCGCCCCAAGCCCGCTCGAACTCGGGCTCGCGCTTGGCGGGCGTCTCATCGTCCTCCTTGCGCAGACGGCCGACATTGGCGAGCCTCTCGAGGAATCCCACCTTCTTCTTTTGCGCGGCAAGGCCGATGACGGGCACGTCGCCCGACTTCGCCTTGATCTCGCTCTGGGCGACGACGGGCAGGTCCTCCATCGCCGGCATGCGCCGGACGGGACGTTTGATCGCAACCGGGGGCGCCGGTTGGAACGGCCGTGACGGCGTTTGCGGCGCGGATTTCGGCTGCGCCATCGCGACAGGCGCGATCGCGGCCACCTGCGCCGGACGCCTCTCGATCGTCACGTTGCCGGGCGCGCGCCAGACGGGACCATCCTTGACCATCTCCGACTCGCCCAAGACGAGGCTCGGCTCGTCGAGATCGACAGGGGTGCCTGGCAGCGTCGCGAGGCCCGCAAGCCGCGCGCTCAAGCGGCTCCGGTCCTGCAGCGTCGCCGGACGCATCTCGACTTGCGCCGTGCCGATGCCGGTCGCCACCACCGACACGCGGATCGAACCGTCGAGCTCGTCGTCGAAGGTCGCGCCGACGATGATGTTGGCGTCGCAATCGGCCTCCTGCCTCACCCGGCTCGCAGCCTCGTCAACCTCATAGAGGGTCAGGTCGTTGCCGCCGGTGATGGAGACGAGCAGGCCGCTCGCGCCTTTCATGCAGACGTCGTCGAGCAGCGGATTGGAGATCGCCGCCTCGGCCGCCTCGATCGCGCGGCGCTCGCCGGTCGCCTCGCCCGTTCCCATCATCGCCTTGCCCATGCCGGCCATCACGGCGCGGACATCGGCGAAGTCGAGATTGATCAGGCCCTCCTTCACCATGAGGTCGGTGATGCAGGACACGCCCGCACGCAGCACGTCGTCGGCCATGGAGAAGGCATCGGTGAAGGTGGTCTTCTCGTTGGCGACGCGGAACAAATTCTGGTTAGGGATGATGAGCAGGGTGTCGACAAATTTCTGCAGCCCTTCGATGCCGGCCTCGGCCGCGCGCATGCGTCGCACCCCTTCGAATTGGAAAGGCTTGGTGACGACGCCGACGGTCAGGATGCCTTCCTCGCGCGAGGCGCGCGCGATGACCGGGGCCGCGCCCGTGCCGGTGCCACCGCCCATGCCGGCGGTGATGAACACCATGTGGCAGCCGACGAGATGGGCCTTGATGTCGGCCATGGCCTCTTCGGCCGCGGCCGCGCCGATCTCGGGCTTCGATCCCGCGCCGAGACCTTCGGTGACATGCGCGCCCATCTGGATGCGGCGCTCGGCGGTCGAGCTCGCGAGCGCCTGAGCGTCGGTATTGGCGACAACGAACTCGACGCCCCTCAGACCCGACGCGATCATGTTGTTGACGGCGTTGCCGCCCGCCCCGCCAACACCGAATACGGTGATGCGCGGCTTGAGTTCAGTGAGATCTGGAACTCCGAGATTGATGCTCATGGCCGTCTTCCGATCCTTCATCGTCTTCTGCTCCGGCTCGGGTCCGGCGCTTCCCCGCGAGGCGCTCGCCGAGCCATTCCAACTCTTAAAAATTGTCCCTTATCCACTCGCCGACCTTGGCGAAATAACCGGTGCCGGTGCGGAGCAGCCTCTCCTCGACCGCGCCCGAATGCCTGTCGTCGCCCCGCGCCCAGTTGAACAGGAGGCCGATGACGGCGGCGAAATCGGGCGACGCGGCCGCCGCCGGCAGGCCGCGCAAAGAGCGCGGGCGTCCGAGGCGAACGGGCCGTCCGAACATATTGGCCGTGAGCTCGGGCAGACCGGTGAGCTGGCTTCCGCCGCCGGTCAGCACGAGATGCTGAGTGACTTCCGCGGCGATGCCGCTTGCGGCGAGCCGACGGCGCAGCAAGTCGAGCGTCTCCTCGATGCGCGGACGAATGATGCCGGCGAGTTGCGCCTTGGTGATCTGGTTCAGGCTCGGCTGGCCCGCGACGGCGGGGTAAGTGATGATTTCGCGCTCGTCTGACAGGGTGGCGAAAGCGGCCCCGTGCAGCGTCTTGAGGCGCTCGGCATAATCGAGCGGCGCAGGCAGCGTGCGGGCGATATCGGTGGTGACGCTGTTGCCGCCAAACGCGATGGCATCGGCGTGAACGAACTGGCCATCGGCGAGAACCGAGAGCGTGGTCGTGCCGGCTCCGAAGTCGATGCAGGCGACGCCGAGCTTGGCCTCGTCCGGCGTGGCGACTGCAAGCGCGCTCGCATAGGGCGCGGCGACGAGATTCGCCACGCCGAGATGGCAGCGCTCGACGCACAACATGACGTTGCGCATCGCCACTTCGTCGGCGCTGACGGCATGGAGATCGACGGCAAGCCGTTCGCCGCACATGCCTTGAGGCTCGCTGATGCCGCCATTGTCGTCGAGCTGATAGCTGAGCGGCAGCGCATGGAGCACGTTGCGCTTGTCGCGCCCGGCATATTGGCGGCCTGCCGCGAGCAGGCGCCGGACATCGTCTTCGCGCACCGTCCCCGACCCGAGCGCGAGGCTCGCCGCGAACGTCTCGCTCTTGAGGCGGCCGCAGGTGACGGAAACATGCACGTCCTCGACGGTCACGCCGGCCATGCGCTCGGCGGCATCGACGGCGGAGCGGATGCAGGTCTCGGCGCTGTCGAGATGGGCGATCATGCCGGCCTTGAGGCCCTCGGCGCGGGTGTGGTCGAAGCCGATCACCTCGAACTGCATGGTGTCGCCCCTGCCCTCGAGCCAATCGGGCGAAGGCTGCGCCTTGGCGATCAGGCAGCAGATCTTGCTCGTGCCGATGTCAAGCGCGGTCACGATCCGCTGGCGTTTGCCCCTTATCGAGGTCGAGTAACCCATCCCCCGTTTCGTCCCGTCAGGTTTTGCCCTTGGCCGGCGTTGATTTGGTGCTTGCTGTCGGAATGTCGTCCTGCGTTGCGTCTTGCAGCCTGGTCGCTTCCGCCGCGCGCAAGCGCACCGTGATCCGGTCGAGCAGACGGAGGTCGACGGTGGCGATATCGCGCTCCAGCACGCGACGTTCGCCGTCGAGCTTGACGAGAGAGGCGAGCGCCTCAGGCACGTTGTCGTCGGGCAACATGACCTCGGCGCCCGAGAGGAGCTTCAGCGTCCAACGCCGGTCGCCGACCCTGATGGCGGCGAGAATTTGCTTGTTGAGATCGTCGTGAGCCGCGAGCTGCGCGACGAGCGCGGCGGCGTTCTTGGCCGCGCCCTCGCCGACAACGAGCGGGAGATCGGTATAGGCATCGCGGAGCGCCGGAGCGAGCACGACGCCCTCGGCATCGACCACATAGGTCCGGCCTTTGCTTTGCCAGACGGCGAAGGGCGAGCGCTCCTCGACCATCACCTGCAAGGTCGAAGGGAGGAGCCGCATGACTTGGGCGTGCTCGATCCACGGCACGGCTTCGAGTCGCGTCTTGGCGGCGTCGGTATCGAAGCCGAGCATCATGGTGTCGGGTCCTGCGCCGAGCGCCGCGGTGATCGCGGCATCGGTCGCATGCAATTGTCCGGTCACGGCGATCTTCCTGACGCCGAAGCCCGCGGCGATCGCCGAGCGCTCGAGCGCGCTCGCGAGCGCATCGTAAGCGCGGGTGGTCTGGCCGCCGATCACGGCGCCATAGACGACGGCGCTGCCGAGGACGAGCGCGCAAAGCACGAGCCATTTGCTGCGCGCATGCGAGCCGATCCGGCCAAGCCTGACCGTGCGTGGCGTTCGGGTGATGAGGCGGCGCGCTTGGGCGAGCACGGGCAAGCGGGTCGAGGTCTTGCGCGGGGCGGCAATGCCGCGCGCCAGCAGGGCCTGTTGCGAGCCCCGCTTCCTGACCGTTCCCCGTCTCACCTGTTGCACGAAGCGTCCTCCACGATCCAACGCACCAAATCGCCAAACGAGCGACCGCTATGGGCGGCAAGCTCGGGCACAAGCGACGTCGACGTCATGCCGGGCTGGGTATTGACCTCAAGGCAGATCAGTTCCCCCGTGCCGTCAGGCCGGTCGTCGTAGCGGAAGTCGGATCGACTCACCCCACGGCAGCCCAGTGCCCTATGAGCCGCTAGGGACAGCTTCTGTACCAATTGGTAAACATTTGGTTTAAGCGGCGCCGGGAGGACGTGAATTGATCCTCCCGGGGCGTATTTCGACTCGTAGTCGTAGAAGGTGAGCCCTTCCGCCGGGCGGATTTCGATCACGCCGAGCGCCTCCTCCCCCATCACCGCGCAGGTCAGCTCGCGGCCGGCGATGAAGCGCTCCACCATCACGAGCTCGCCGAAGGCCCAGTCGGAGGAGGTCAGTTCCTGCGGAGGATGCGCATGGTCCTCGCAAACGATGAAGACGCCGACGCTGGAGCCTTCGGTCGGCGGCTTGATGACGTAAGGCGGCTTCATGGCGTGACCGCGCGCGGCCTCGGCGCGGGTGATGACAACGCTTTCGGCGACGGGCACGCCAGAAGCGGCGAGCACGGCCTTGGCGCGTTCCTTGTGCATGGCGAGCGCAGAGGCGAGCACGCCCGAATGGGTGTAAGGGATGCCCATGGTCTCGAGCACGCCCTGGATGCAGCCGTCTTCGCCAAAGCGGCCGTGAAGCGCGTTGAAGCAGACATCGGGCTTGAGCTCGGCGAGACGCGCCGCAACGTCGTGGCCGACATCGAGCAGGCTCACGCGATAGCCTTGCGTTTCGAGAGCGTCGCCGCAGGCCTTGCCGGAGCGGAGCGAGACCTCCCGTTCCGCCGACAACCCGCCCATCAGCACTGCGACATGAATTTGCTTTGCGGCCATGTATGCCCCCGTCATTCAGAAGATCGAAATAGTCGAGAA
Organism: Methyloceanibacter sp.; assembly: GCA_035715445.1. Classification (GTDB taxonomy): domain Bacteria; phylum Pseudomonadota; class Alphaproteobacteria; order Rhizobiales; family Methyloligellaceae; genus Methyloceanibacter. The sequence continues at coordinate 19,391 of DASTKZ010000113.1, read as the reverse complement.
TGTCATCGCCCGGCTCGGCCGGACGATCCAGTAATCACCGGCAGTGGTTACTGGATTACCCGCTTTCGCGGGTAATGACACGCGCGGGAGGTACCGATCACGCCGGGATACCGAGGCGCTTGATCTCCCATTCGAGTTCGACCCCGCTCGTCTCCTTGACCCGCGCGCGCACGGTCTCGCCGAGCGTCTCGAGATCGGCGCCGGACGCGTTGCCCTCGTTGATGAGGAAATTGCAGTGCATCTCGGAGACCTTGGCATCGCCGACATTGAGGCCGCGACAGCCGGCGCGATCGATGAGTTGCCACGCCTTGTGCCCCGGCGGATTCTTGAAGGTCGAGCCGCCGGTACGGCTCTTGATCGGCTGCACTTCCTCGCGATAGGCGGCGATCTCGTCCATCTCGGCGAGGATCTTTGCAGGCTCGCCCGGCGCGCCCTGGAACAGCGCCTCGGTGAAGATCACGTCGTCCGGCGCGCCGCAGTGACGATATGCGTATTCGAGCGCGGCGACGGGCAGCACCTGAATGTCGCCCTTGCGATCGACCGCGCGCGCCTCGACGAGAACCTCCTTCGTCTCGCGGCCGTGCGCGCCGCCGTTCATGCGGAGCGCGCCGCCGACGCAGCCGGGGATGCCGCGATAGAAGGAAAGGCCGGCGATCCCCGCTTCGGCGGCAGCGCGCGCAACCTTCACGTCAGGCACGGCGGCGCCGGCTCTCACCTTAAAGCCGTCCTCGGCCGCGATCTCGCCGAAACCGCGCCCGAGCCGGATTACAACGCCTTCGATGCCGCCGTCGCGCACGAGAAGATTGGAGCCGAGCCCGATGACGGTGACGGGAATTGCGGCGGGGACCTCGCTAAGGAAATAGGCGAGGTCGTCTTCGTCGGCGGGTGAGTAAAGCACCTCCGCAGGGCCGCCCGCCCTGAACCAGGTGAGGTCCTTGAGCGGGGTTTCGGCCTTGAGCCGGCCCCTCAGCTTGGGCAGGCTCGCGACAAGCCGGCTTTCGAGGTCGCGTCCGTTCAAGCCCGTCCCCCGTGGCTTGCGAGCTTTTTCGGCAAGGCGTTCATCCAATCGGTGATCGTGCCGGCGCCGAGGCCGACGACCGTGTCGCCGCTTTTCGCGACCGATGCGATGGTTTCGACCAGCGACTCCTCGTCGTCAACCGTGAGCACATGCGGATGGCCGTGGCGGCGCAGGCCGGAGGCCAGCTCATCGCGATCGATGCCGGGGATCGGCGCTTCGCCCGCCGAATAGACCGGAGTGACGACAACGATATCGGCATCGTCGAGACAGGCCGAAAACTCGTTGAACAACGATTGCAGGCGCGTGTAGCGATGCGGCTGGACCACCGCGACGATGCGCCCGTCGCCACCCGCGCGCGCGGCTCTGAGCACGGCCGCGATCTCGACGGGGTGATGGGCGTAATCGTCGTAGACGCGGACGCCCTTCCAATCGCCGACCGAGGTGAAGCGGCGCTTGACGCCGGAGAAGGCGGCGAACGTCTTGCGGATCACGTCGTCGCTCACGCCTGCTTCCGTCGCTGCGGCAAGCGCGCCGAGCGCGTTCAAGGCATTGTAGTGACCCGGCACCGGCAGCATTAGGTCCTCGAGCTTGCGCGCGCCGCCTTTGACGGCGTGACCGAGCTCGGCGTCGAACACGACGCGGTCGCGGCTCGTGCGCAGATTGCCGAGCCTGATGTCGGCGTCGCGCGCTACCCCGTAGGTCAGGGTGCGGCGTCCATTGGCGGCGCCGCCGAGCTTGCCCAGGAGCTCGCGCACCACGGGGTGATCGATGCACGCCACCGCCAGACCGTAGAACGGGATCGCCTCGATGAATTGCAGGAAGGACTGATGCAGCGCTTCGAGCGAAGGCCAATAGTCCATGTGCTCGGGATCGATATTGGTCACGACTCCGATCTGGGTCGGAAGCTTGAGGAAGGTGCCGTCCGACTCGTCGGCCTCGACCACCATCCATTCGCCGCGTCCGATCCGCGCATTCGTGCCCCAGTCATTGATGATGCCGCCGGCGATCACGGTCGGGTCGAGCTCGGCGGATTTGAGCAGGTCGGCGATGAGCGAGGTGGTCGTCGTCTTGCCGTGCGTGCCGGTGATCGACACCGTGGCGCAGGGCCGCATCAGTTCGGCCAGCATCTCGGCGCGGCGGATGATGGGGATGCCTTGCTCCTTGGCCGCCTCGAACTCCGGATTGCCGGCCTTGACCGCGCTGGAGATGACGAGATGACCGGCGCCGGAGATATTGGCGGGGTCGTGACCGATCAGGCAGGTGATGCCGCGTGCGCGCAGGCGCTCGAGATTGGCGCCGTCCTTGAGGTCGCTGCCCTGCACGCGATAGCCGCGCGTGTGCATCACCTCGGCGATGGCGCTCATGCCGATGCCGCCAATGCCGACGACGTGGAATAGGCCTGCGCGATCGGGGTCGGGAAGATGCATGCTCGAACTCTACACTACTAATCTTTGCCGCGCGCGAGTGCCTCGGCGAGATCGGCGAGCTTCTTGACGGCTTGGGTTTCGGCCATGGCCTTGCCCTTGGCGGCGGCTTCGGCCAAGACCTCGGGCGACGAGAGAAGCCCTTGCAGTTCGGAGGCTAGGCGCTCGGGCGTCAGCTCCTGCTGGCGCACGCACCAGCCCCCGCCCCCCTCCTGCAGACGCGTTGCGTTCTCGAGCTGATCGTTGTCGAGCGCGTGCGGCAACGGGACGAGCAGGCAGGGCCTGCCGATCGCCATCAGCTCGGCGACGGTCGAGGCGCCGGCCCGCGCCACGACAAGATGCGCGCCGGCGATGCGCTCGGGCAAGTCGCGGAAGAAGGGGGCGATATGCGCCGCGATCCCCGCCTCCATGTAGGCCTCGCGCAGCGCCCTGATATTCTCCTCGCGCGCCTGCTGCACGACGGTCAGGCGCTCGCGCATGTCGGCCGGCAGACGTGCAAGCGCAGGGGGCAGAGCGTCGGAGAAGAATCGCGCGCCTTGGCTTCCACCGAAGACGAGAAGCAAGAGCCGTCCTCCGGGCTCCGGCGGCTGATACGGAATATCGCGGTAGGACAGCACGGCGTCGCGCACCGGCGTCCCCGTCAATTGCGCCTTCGCTTCGGCGCCGGCACGAAGGAGCCGCGTCGGCTTGAAGGAGAGCGCGATGCGGTCAACGAAGCGCGACAGCAGGCGGTTGGCGCGGCCCATCACCGCGTTCTGCTCGTGGATCGCGGTCGGGATCCCGCTCGTGCTCGCGGCGATGATCGGCGGCAGCGTGGGATAGCCGCCAAAGCCGATCACGGCGCGGGGCTTCGTCGTCATGAGCAGGCGAAGCGCGCCGAAATAGCCGACGCCGAGGCGGGTGAAGGTCATGGCGACGGCGACTGGATTGCGGCTCGCGAGCGTGGCGGAGGGAATGCGATGGATGGCGCGAGCGGGAAACTCGACGCCGTATTTCTCGGCGCGGATGTCGGTCGCAAGTTCGACTTCATGTCCGCGGCGTTTCAGCTCCTGCGCGAGCGCCGCGGCAGGGAAGAGATGCCCGCCGGTGCCCCCCGCCGCGAGAAGGAAGGGCCGCGCGGTCAAGCGGTCTGCTCCCTGATGCGTTCCGATTCCTGATCGCGATGCGCGCCGGCCGGCAACTGCCCGACCATCGGCCGCTTGCGGGTCAGCCCCAGCGCGAAGCCCATCGTCAACGCCATGGCGAGAAGCGACGAGCCGCCATAGGAGATGAAGGGCAGCGTCATGCCTTTGGCGGGAAGCAGTCCGACATTGACCGCCATGTTGATCAGGGTCTGCAAGCCGAACAGCATGATGAGACCGGCAACGGCATGCCTGATGAATCCGTCGGGCTCTTGCGACGCCTTCGACAGGCCGCGCAGGACGATGAAAGCAAAAAGCGCGAGCAGGATGAGGCAGACGATCAATCCGTACTCTTCGGCGGTCACCGCAAAGATGAAATCGGTGTGCGAGTCGGGCAGCACATTCTTGACCGTGCCTTCGCCGGGACCGCGCCCGAACCAACCGCCATGAAGGAATGAATCGAGCGAGCGATCCGCCTGATAAGTGTCGCCGGATTCGGGGTTGAAGAAGCGGTCAATGCGCGAGGCGACGTGCGGAACAAGAAGATAGGCCGCGCCCACACCGGCGATGCCGGCCGCGGCGAGCGCTCCGATCCACACCATGTTGATGCCGGCCATATAGAACAGCGCGCCCCAGACCAGCGTCACGAGAAGCGTCTGGCCGAAATCGGGCTGAAGCACGAGCAGCGTTGCAAAGACGGCGTATAGCACCACCGCAAGTTCGATGCCGGGCACGTCGCGCCGCTTCTGGCTCTCGTTGAGAAGCCAGGCGGTGAGCACGACGAAAGCCGGCTTCACGAATTCCGAAGGCTGGATCGAGATCGCGCCGATCTGGAGCCAGCGCTTGGCGCCCTTGATCTCCGGGCCGAGCCCGAGGATGAGCGCCATCAGCGCAATGCCGATAACGAAGATGACGAGGCTTACCCGCCGAATTTGCTTCGGCGTCAGGGTCGAGGCGGCGAACATGATCGCCACCGAAGGAAGCAGCAGGGCCGCGTGGCGGCGCACGAAGTAGAACGGCTCGAGATTGTACTTGGCGGCGATCGGCGGACTTGCCGCGAGCGAGAGCACGAGCCCCGTGCCCATGAGCAAGAGCAGGCCGAAGAACATCAGCCGGTCGACGGTGAACCACCAGTCGGAAAGAACGCTGCGGTCGGCGCGTGTCAGCCTCATGCCGCTTGTCCCTGCCTTACCCCTTCAGCGCCGTCGAGAGCCATGACGAAGTCGCGAAAAGCATCGCCCCGCTTGGCGAAATTGTCGAACTGATCGTAGGAGGCGCAAGCCGGCGAGAGCAGCACGACCGGCTCGTTCGCCACCGAACCGCTCGCGTCGGCTGCGGCCGCCTCGACGGCGCGGGCGAGAGTGCCGCAATGGACATGATCGACCCGACCCCCGAGCTGGCCGGCAAAGGCGTCCGCCGCCTCCCCGATCAGATAAGCTCGCACGATTCTCGGGTAGAAAGGTTCAAGTCCGGCTAATCCCCCCTCTTTCGCCCTGCCGCCGATGATCCAATAGATGTCGGTGAAGCTCGCAAGCGCCTTGCCGGCGGCGTCGGCATTGGTCGCCTTGGAATCGTTCACGAACAGCACCTTGCCCCGGCGCGCGACCTGCTCCATGCGGTGCGAAAGGCCCGAAAAGCTCTTTAGGCCCTCGGCGATGGCGGCGGAGCTCAAGCCTTGCGACCGGGCGAGCGCGTAGGCCATGGCGGCGTTCTGCCAATTATGCGCGCCCCTGAGGGCGCCGATGCCGGCAAGATCGATCTTGGCCAGCTCCCGGCCGCCCTCCATCTCATGGAGAACGCCGTCGGCGGCAAAAACGCCCGTCGCGACGCTTCGACCAACGGCGACGCGCTTGACGGCATAGGCACCGCCGAGAGACGCGGCGATCGCGCGCGAAGGCTCGTCATCGACGCCGATCACGGCGGTGGCTTGAGGCTTGAGCGCGGCAAAGACCGAGGACTTGATGCGGGCATAATTTTCCAACGTACCGTGCCGGTCGAGATGGTCGGGCGTGACATTGAGCAGAGCGGCCGCATCGGGCGCGAGGCTCGGGGCAAGCTCGATCTGGAACGACGACAATTCGAGGACGTAAGTGAGGTCGGGCGCGAACGGATCGAGGTCGAACACGGCCTTGCCGATATTGCCGCCGAGAGCCACGCGCTTGCCCGCGGCCTTGAGGAGATGGGCGGTGAGCGCCGTCGTGGTCGATTTCCCGTTGGTGCCGGTGATGACCACGACCTTGCCCGGCGCCGATGTTCGCGCCCGCTCGCGGAAGAAGAGCTCGATATCGCCGATCACCTCGACGCCCGCCTCCTTCGCGCGGACCACGCCCCAATGCGGCTTCGGATGCGTCAAGGGAATGCCGGGGGCGAGAACGAGGGCGGCAAAGCGCGACCAATCGGCCGCGGCAAGATCGCTCACCGTGAAGCCCTCGCGCGCCGCTTCGTCGCGCGCGGCTCCGTTGTCGTCCCACAAAATGGGATTGGCGCCGCCGGCTTTAAGGGCGCGCGCCGAGGCAAGGCCGCTAAGCCCCAGCCCCAAGACCGCTACGTCCCGGCCGGCGAAGATGGTCACGGGAATCATGTCGGCAGCGAATCTAGCGCAATTTCAGCGTGGCGAGGCCGGCAAGCGCAAGCACCACGGCGATGATCCAGAACCGGATCACGACCGTCGATTCCGGCCAGCCCTTCTGCTCGAAATGGTGGTGAAGCGGGGCCATGCGGAACACTCTCTTGCCGAACATCTTGAATGAGGCGACCTGCACGATCACCGAAGCCGCCTCGAGCGCGAACAGGCCGCCGACGATGGCGAGCACCAATTCGTGCTTGGTGGCGACCGCGATGGCGCCGAGCGCGCCGCCAAGCGCGAGCGAGCCGGTATCGCCCATGAAGATGAGCGCGGGCGGGGCGTTGAACCAGAGAAAGCCGAGGCCGGCGCCGACGAGCGCCCCGCAGATCACCGCAAGCTCGCCCGTTCCCGCAACAAAATGGATTTGCAGATAGTCGGCGAAGAGCGCGTTGCCGACGAGGTAGGAGATGAAGCCGAAGGTGGCGGCGGCGATCATCACCGGAACGATAGCGAGCCCATCGAGGCCGTCGGTCAGGTTCACGGCGTTGCCGGCGCCGACGATGATGAAAGCGCCGAAGAGGATATAGAGCCAGCCGAGATTGATGAGCGTGCCCTTGAAGAAGGGAATGGTGAGCGAGGTCGCGAGCGGCTCCTGGCTCGCATGCACGATCGCGACGGTGGCGGCCACGGCGGCGAAGGCTTCGATCACGATCTTGATGCGTCCGCGGAAACCTTCCGCCGATTGCTTGGTGACTTTCAGGTAGTCGTCGTAGAGGCCGACAGCGCCGTAGACCAATGTGAGCAGCAGCACGACCCAGACGAACATATTCTCCAGATTGCCCCACAACAGGACAGCGACGGTGACGCCGGACAGGATCATGAGCCCGCCCATGGTCGGCGTGCCCTGCTTCTGGATGAGATGGCGCTCGGGGCCGTCTTTGCGGATGGGCTGGCCCTTGCCCTGGCGAATGCGCAAAGAGCGGATCACTTTCGGTCCGAACAGAAACACGAACAGCAGGGCCGTGATCAGCGCCCCGCCGGTCCGGAACGTGATGTAGCGAAACACATTGAAGACGGAGAGCTCAGGCGCGAACTGGGCCAGCCAATAGAGCATTGCTTCTCCCCCTCCCGAGGCCCTTTTTACGCCGTCGCCGCTTCGGTGCCAAAGCGCCGTTTCAGCGCTTCGACGAGCGGCCCCATGCGGCTGCCGAGAGAGCCTTTGACCATGATCGCGTCCCCCGGACCGACCGCTTCAAGGAGCTTCGGTCCAAGCTCCTCGGAGGTCTTGGCGTAGGCGCCCCGGCGGCTCGCGGGCAAGGCCTCATAAAGGGAGCCCATCAATTCGCCGCAGGCAAAGACAACATCTACCCCGGCTCCGTCAATGAACTCCGCAAGCTCGCGGTGAAGCGAGGTCCCTTCCGGGCCCAGCTCGAGCATGTCGCCGAGGACCGCGACCCGGCGGCGATATTCGCCGCGCGGGATCAGCCCGAGCGTCGCGAGCGCGGCGCGCATCGAGGCCGGATTGGCATTGTAGGACTCATCGACGATCGCGATCGGTGGCTTGGTCGCGATGACGTTGCGGCGCCCGCGCCCGGCTTGCGCCTCAAGTCCGGCAAGCGCGCCCGCGGCGGAAGCGAGATCGGCGCCGGCAAGCTTCGCCGCCGCGAGAACGGCGAGCGAGTTCTGCACCAGGTGACGGCCCGGCGCTCCGAGCCGGTAGGCGATCGTCTCGCCGAGGATCTCGGCGCTCACATTCGACCCGTCGGGACCGAGCGCGACATCAAGCAACCGGGCATCGGCCTCGGGCGCTTCGCCGAAGCCGACGATGGTTGCGCCGCGCGCAAGCGCATGATCCTCGAGCCGCTGGAAGTATGGGCCGTCGCGATTGATGACGGCCGTGCCGCGAGCTTCGAGTCCCCGGAAAATCTCGGCCTTCGCGTCGGCGATGTCCTCGACCGAGAGGAAGTAACCGAGATGGACCGGAGCGACCGTGGTGATAATGGCGATATGGGGCCGCGCGAGCCGCGTCAGCGCATCGATCTCGCCCGCATGGTTCATGCCGAGCTCGAACACGCCGAAGCGCACGTCTTTCGGCATGTTGGCGAGCGACAGCGGAACCCCCCAATGATTGTTGAACGATTTGGCCGAGGCGTGCACCGAACCGCTCGGGCCGAGCGCAAGGCGCAAAGCTTCCTTGGTGCCGGTCTTGCCTGCGCTGCCGGTGATGGCAATGATTTTGGTGCTTTTCGCGCGCGCCCTCGCCGCGCGTCCGAGACCGTTCAACGCTTCGAGCGTATCACCGACGCGCACGAGACGCTGCTCGTCGCCTTGCGGGAAGCTGTTATCGACGATGGCGCAAGCCGCGCCTCCTTCGAGAGCAGCGGCGACAAAGGCATGCCCGTCCCGGTTCGGTCCGCGGATCGCCACGAACACGTCGCCCCGAGCGAGCGAGCGGCTATCGATGGAGCAGCCCGACACGGGCGTCGCGGCCGCTCCGAGCGTCGTGCCGGCCGCGGCTTTCGCGATCTCGCCAAGGGTCCAGAGCGGTTCAGCCACAGGTCGCCTCTTGCTTCAGCGCCGCGGCCACCGCGTCATGGTCCGAAAACGGGATCACTTTCGTGCCCACGGTCTGCCCGGTCTCGTGTCCCTTGCCCGCCACGAGCAAGACATCGCCGCGCTCAAGTCCGCCAATCGCCTCCGCGATCGCAGTTGCGCGGTCGCCGATTTCGTACGCTCCGGGCGCGGCCGCCAGAATCTGGCGCCTGATTTCGGCGGGGTTTTCGCTGCGCGGATTGTCGTCGGTGACAATGGCGCGATCGGCCTTCGCAACCGCGACCTTTCCCATCTCGGGGCGCTTGCCCTTGTCGCGATCGCCGCCGCAGCCGAACACGACGACGAGCCTTCTCTCGACATAGGGGCGCAAGGCGTCGAGCGCTTTTGCGAGCGCATCGGGGGTATGGGCATAGTCTATAAAGACGGGCGCGCCGCCGCGGCCAGTGCCGGCGAGATCGAGCCGCCCGCGCGCCCCGCGCAGCGATTGAAGCGCCGGCAACACGGTCGCGGCGCTTGCTCCCGTCGCCATGACGAGACCCGCCGCGACAAGGGCATTCGAGGCCTGGAAGGCGCCGACCAGCGGTAAACGCACCTGATGCGCGTTGCCGTCATGTTCGATGGTGAGGACTTGCGAGAAGCCATCGCGTTCCGCAGAGAGAAGCCGCAGCGTCGTTCCGCTCCATCCCACCGTGACGAGATCGAGCCCTCTTGCGTCAGCGACCGCAGCGATGCCCCTTCCCGGCTCGGTATCGACATCGATCACGGCGGTCGCGCGTTGCGGCAAAAGCTCGGTGAAGAGCCGGAGCTTCTGCGCGAAATAGTCGTCGAAGCTCGGGTGATAGTCCAAGTGATCGCGCGAAATGTTGGTGAAGGCGCCGGCCACGAGCCGAATGCCATCGAGGCGGCGTTGTTGCAAGCCGTGGCTCGATGCTTCGAACGCAAGATGAGTCACGCCCTCCTTGGCGAGAGCGGCGAGGATGCGGTGAAGCTCGATCGGATCCGGCGTCGTGTGGGCGAGTGTCTTGATGCCGGACGGGCTGACAAGACCGACGGTGCCGAGGCTCGCAGCCTTGAGCCCCTCGCCCGACCAAAGCTGGCGCACGAAGGAGGCAACCGACGTCTTGCCGTTAGTGCCGGTCACGGCGACGGCCACGTCCGGTTGAGCGCCGAAGAAGCGGGCGGCAATCAGCGCAAGACGCCGGCGCGGGTCGCTGTCCTCGATGATGGCGGCGGAACCAGCTTGAGGCTTTGCGCCTTCGGGCACGAGGATCGCGGCGGCGCCACGCTGCAACGCATCGGCGATGAAGCGGGCGCCGTCGGTGTTCACCCCCGGCAATGCGGCGAAGAGATAGCCCGGCTTCACCTCGCGGCTGTCGGCCGCTAGCCCCGAGATCGGCAGGCGTCGGAGGCTATCGGGCAGCTTCGCATCGTGCCCAAAGAGCTCGCCCAGAGTCATTGTCGAACATGCGCCCCGAAAAGTGGCATTTCCTTGAGGATCAAGGATTTGGCCTGACCCGCTCGCGGGTGGGCGCCTGTTAATAGGAGGCCAGCACCTTGGCGTCAAACTTGCCCTGCTCGGGCTTGAGTTTCGGCGGCACGCCGAGGATCGGCGCAATCCGCGCGATGATCTTTGCGGCGGTCGGCGCGGCGTTGACGCCGGCCGTCGCCTGGTTGCCCGACTCGGCCACGCGCTGCGGCTCATCGAGCATGACCAGAACGAGATATTCCGGCGCATCGGTCGGGAAGGCGGCGAGAAAGCTCGTGAGGAGCGCCGAGGTGGAATAACGGCCGCCGACGACCTTCTCGGCCGTGCCGGTCTTGCCGCCGACGCGATAGCCTTCGACATCGGCGCGCTTCGCCGTTCCCTTGAGCACGTTGAGACGCATCAGCTTCAACATCGCCGCGCTCGTGGCGGCTTTCAGCACGCGCTTGCCTTCGCCCATGCCGTCTTCGCGCGAGCGCGGCAGGAAGGTCGGCGTCACGGCGATGCCGCCATTGACGAGGGGAAGCGCCGCGCTCGCAAGCTGGAGCGGCGTCACCGAGAGCCCGTGACCGAACGCGATCGTCATGCTGTTCAGTTTCTGCCAGTGCTGCGGGATGATCGGCGCGGCGCTGTCGCCAAGCTCGGTGGTGACGCGGTCCATCAGGCCGAGCTTCTTGAGAAAGGCACGGTGACGTTCAACGCCCATGTCGAGCGCCATCTTGGCCGAGCCGATATTCGACGAATAGATGAAGACTTCCGGCACGGAGAGGCTCCGTCTCTTGCCGTGGAAGTCGTCGATGGTGAAGGAGGCGTAGTGGATCGGGCTCGATGCGTCGTAGTGCGAGCGCAGCGTCGCCTGCCCGCCGTCGAGCACGCCGGCGACGGTGAACACCTTGAACACCGAGCCCATCTCATAGACGCCGAAGCCGATGCGATTGAGCCGCTCCTTGTCGAGGGCTTGCTCGCGATGATTGGGGTCGTAGTCGGGGAGCGAGGCAAGCGCCATCACTTCGCCCGAGTGAACGTCGATGACGATCCCCGCCGCGGCCTTGGCGCGATAGGCGGCGATGGCGCGGCCGAGTTCCTCGCGCAGTACGTGCTGCACGCCGAGATCGAGCGAAAGCGCAACGCCCTCCGTCCCCGTCATGGCGAGCTGGGGATTGTCGTCGATGAATTTCTCGACGCCGGCGAGACCCTTGCTGTCCACGTTGACGAGGCCGACCACATGACTTGCGGTGGCCCCCATCGGATAGACGCGGCGATACTCGTCGATGAAACCGACGCCGGGGAGTCCGAGCTCGTGAATCTCGGCCTGCTGCTGTGGCGTGAGTTCGCGCTTGATGCGGACGAAGCGCCGTCCCTGCTTGATGCGGGTGCGGAGGTCGCCTTGGTCGATGTCGGGGAGAACGCTCGCGACTTGCTCGGTGAACTCGTCCGCGTCGATCACGCGATTGGGGTCGGCGAAAAGCGTCGCGCCCTTGATGTCGGTCGCGAGCAGCCTGCCGCTGCGATCGAACACGTCGGGACGATGGACCGTCGAGGAGATGTCGAAGACCCCGCCCGCGCCGGGCCCAGTGGCGGCGAAGCCGAGCGTGACGAGCCGCGCCGCGATCAGGGCGAAGGAAAGCGCAAAGGCGAGGCAGGCGAGACGGAAGCGGTAGCGGCCGCGCGCGAGAGAAGCGCGTTCGGCTCGGGCGGTTGCGGGATCTGGCGTTGCGGTCGGGGCCACGGTCGGTCGCCTATTGGGCCTCGTCCTCGGCCGACCGCTCGATCTTGGCCGCGGGCCAGGCCTGGGTGCTCTCGCCTTCGGGCGCGCTCGCGATCGAAACCTTCGGCTTTCCTTCCGGCGGGGTCGATTTCGCCGCAGGCGCGTCAGGGGCGGGAGCGGGCGCCTCCTGCTTGAGGCGCGCCGGATCGAAATCGCGGTCGGTGACCTTGTCGAGCGTGACGATCTGGACGGGCTTGGCCGGGGCGAGCTTCAGATGTTTCTGGGCGAGCCGCTCGATCCGCTCCGGACGGTTGAGCAGGCTCCACTCGGCGCGGAGGACGGCAATCGCGTCGCGCTCCTCGTCGATGTGCCCGTTGAGCGCCTTGATTTCGGCGTCGAGCCCCTTCGCCTGATACTTGACCTGGTAGATGACGCAGGCGAGCGCGACGAGGCCCAACACAAGGCAGATATTAGTGAAGCGCAGCATGGCATTACTCGCGAAACTGAACGACCCTCACCTGGCGACCTTGAGCCCTGGCATCCCGAGCGCGGCAAGGTCGAGGGGGTGAGCCGGCGCCGCGGTACGCATGGCGGCTCTGAGCCTTGACGAGCGTGCGCGCGGGTTCCGGGCAATTTCCCCCTTCCCCGGTTCTAACGGACGACGGTTAAGAAGCTGGAAGCTTGGCGCAAGAATTTCGCGGGCGGCTTCGGGGAGGTGGCGCGAGCCGCGCGGCGGCGGCACGCTGCGGCTGGCGAGGAACCGTTTGGCGATCCGGTCCTCGACCGAGTGGAAGGTGACGATGGCGAGCCGCCCCTTGTCCTCCAAGAGACGCTCGGCGGCGGCAAGGCCGTGTGCGAGCTCGGTCAGCTCCTCGTTGAGAAAGAGCCGGAGCGCCTGGAAGGTCCTGGTCGCGGGGTGCTTGGTCTCGTCGCGTTTGCGGCCGAGAACCTTGGCTACGAGATTAGCGAGCTCGCCGGTCGTCGTGATCGGCTGCTCTGAGCGCCGCGCCACGATGGCCTTGGCGATTGCGCGCGCCTTTCGCTCTTCACCGAGCTTGCCGATGATGTCGGCGAGCGCGGCTTCCGAAAGCGTGTTGACGATGTCGCTCGCCGTCGGTCCGCCGGCGCCCATGCGCATGTCGAGCGGTCCGTCCTGCATGAAGGAAAAGCCGCGCTCGGGCCGGTCGAGCTGCATGGAAGAGACGCCGAGATCGAGCACGACGCCATCGACGGAGGTGAAGCCCTCGCTCGCGGCAATCGCCTCCATCTCGCTGAAGCGGCCAAGCACGGCAAGCAGTCGGCCGGGATATTTGTCGGCGAGCTCCCCGCTCAGGCGAAAAGCGTCCGGGTCGCGGTCGATGGCGACGACCTTGCAATCGGCGCTTGAAAGAATGGCTTCGCTGTAGCCGCCGGCGCCGAAGGTCCCGTCAACGACGACGTCGCCGTCCTTCGGATCAAGCGCGGCGACGACCTCGGAGAGCATCACGGGAATGTGGCGGGCCGGTCCGCCGACGGCAGCCGAGCTGCCGCGACCCGCCATCATTCCCGTGCTCCCTCTGGCCCGCCGCTTCCGCGGCGCCCCGCGCCGAGTAGCTTGCGAAGGTCGCGCACTTTCTGCCGCGCCCCCGCGAGATGGGCTTCAAAACGTTTTGGCTCCCACATCTGGAATTTCTCGCCGAGCCCGACGAAGGTGATGTGGGTGGTGATGCCTGCGTATTCACGCAGGCGTTCGGGAAGAATTGTGCGTCCGTCCTGATCGATCGTGAGGACCTCGCTCGTGCCGAACAGAGCGGTGGCGAGCTGGTCCTTCTCGTCGGAGTAAGGGGCGAGGTCCTCGACGAGCGCGTTGATCTTGTCGACCAGGCGCTTGCCGCCGGCGTCGAGCGCCGGCGCATCGAGAGAGGGATAGCAGTAGATGCCGTCGAGGCCGTCCTTGGCGAGGACCGTGCGGAAGGAAGCCGGGACCGAAACGCGGCCTTTGGTGTCGATCCGATTGGTGAATGTCGACACAAACTGGTCCATCTCCCCCTCACGCACCCGAGCCGACGCGGGAACCGTTGCCAAAGCCTGGGGTGCAGGCCCGTGCCCGAAAAATTGGGTGGGAGAAGCGGCGCAGTTCCCCCCGTGGCCTCTAAAGGAGCGCGGCCAGCTTCTCCCACCCTTTTACTCACCGAACGGGCATTGGTGGGATAACATGGGATGATATGGGCGTCAATGGACACAACCGGGCTGGAGGCGGTTGTCCAAGGGAAAAAGGCGCAAAACAGCCATACCGATCTTGTTTTTTGGTTAACCGCCCGGATTGCCGCTTCACGACCAAGCGCGGTAGAAGGCAAAACGCGTGGCGGCGATGCAGGTGTTCGCTGATTCGATTCGCCCGCGACGGGGCTGCTGCTCGCGAGCGGCGGCCAAGATGGTTCGAGGGTCAATGGGCAAGAAGGAGGTGAAGGCGACGCTCGGCTTTGCCGCCGCCGCGCTTCTGCTCGGGTCGTGCGGGCTCAGCGCCGGTGACGGCGCGGGCGGTCCCTTTGCCCTGCTCGGTCCGCCTGATGCGCCGGTCAACCTCTATTACGAGGAACAGGGTAAGGGGCCTCCGGTGCTCCTCCTCCACGGATTTGGTGCGAGCACCTTCACCTGGCGGCACGTCGCGCCCGAGCTCGCAGAGACCCATCGCGTCATCGCCGTCGATCTCAAAGGTTTCGGCCAGTCCGACAAGCCGTTCGACGAGCGCTATTCGGTATCCGATCAGGCCGAGCTGCTCGCTCAGCTGATCGAGGACAAGGACCTCCGCGATCTCACCATTGTCGGGCACTCCTTCGGCGGAGGGGTCGCTTTGCGTCTGGCGCTCGATGCCAACGCTCGGCTCGAGGGCCGCATCTCCCGACTCGTGCTCCTCGACTCGATCGCTTATCAGCAGCAGATTCCGGTTTTCTTCCGCCTGCTCGACGTGCCTCTCGTGTCCCAGGTCGGCGTGCGCATGGTGCCGCCGTCGGTGCAGACGCGCGTTGCGCTCCAGATCGCCTATCACGACGACAGCAAGATCGATCCCGAGGAAGTCGAGATTTACGCCGCGCCGCTCAAGACCGCGGCGGGAAAGCACGCGATCGTCCAGAGCGCGCGGCAGATCGTGCCCCCCGACATCGACACTCTCCCCGATCGTTTCAAGACGATTACGCTGCCGACGCTGATCTTGTGGTGCGACCACGACCGCATCGTGCCGCTCGAGATCGGCATCAAGCTGAGGCGCACTCTGCCCAACTCCACGTTGCGGCTGGTCGAGGGTTGCGGACACATGCCGCAGGAGGAGCAGCCAAAAGCGACGAGTGAGCTGCTCAAAGGCTTCATCGGCGGCTAGGGCTGAAAATTGGAGGCCGGCGCGAAGGGGACACCCTCGCGCCGGCCGTAATGTGTCACCAGGCCTGTAAGCCGGGTTCTGTACCCCTTTCGCCGAAGCGGAAGGAGCGATGGCCATTCATCTCGGACGAGCCTTGCGGCGCGCCTCGTGCAACCAACCCGGGCGGCTGATCCGGAAGCCGATTGGCAAGCGGTTTCCCGCTCCCCGCGCCGCCCCTACTCGGTTTTGCTTCCGGTGGGGTTTGCCATGCCGTCCTTGTTACCAAGAACGCGGTGCGCTCTTACCGCACCCTTTCACCCTTACCTGCTCTCGCCTTGCGGCAAGCGCCGGCGGTTTGCTTTCTGTGGCACTGTCCCTGGGGTTACCCCCGCCGGACGTTATCCGGCACCGTGCTCCCATGAAGCCCGGACTTTCCTCCCCGCCCAGTTACGCAAAACACGAGGGCGGAGCGGCCATCCGGCCCGCTGACGACGGTAATAAGGGGCGTCCGCGGTTTTCCGTCAAGCGGCGCGTGGCCGGCGCCGTAACGTCATTTTGATGACTTTCCGGGCATCAACTCACATATGCTAGGCCCGGGCCGGCCGCATCCGGCTCCGTTCCCTTAAGGCCTTGGCTCGTCCGTGATTTTCGTGCTGCGGCGTGCCGATACGACCAAGGAACCTGCCGCGTCATGACCCCGCACGTGCCGCCGATGGCAAGCCAGGAACTCCTCTCGCGCCTGCTCGCCACCTTCCCCCAGCTTTCGGAGCTCGATGAGGCGCATCGCATGGATCTGCTCGGCAGCACCCAATTCAACCGCCTGCGCGGCGGCGACATCGCCTACCGCCAGGGGCAGCGCTGCCAAAACTACGTCATGTGCATCGAGGGCCAGACACGCGTGTTCAAGACTTCCGAGTCGGGGCGCGAAATTCTGCTCTACCAGGTCGGCCCCGGCGAGACTTGCGTGCTCACCACGTCCTGCCTGATGGCGGGGAGTGGCTTCCCGGCCGAAAGCACCGCCGAGACCGATGTGCTTCATGCCGCGCTGCCGGCGAGCAGCTTTCACCGGCTGATGAGCGCCTCGCCGCGCTTCCGCAAATTCGTGCTCGACAATTACGGGGATCTCCTGTCGAGCCTCATCATGCTGGTGGACGAGGTCGCGTTTGCAAGCCTCGATCTCAGATTGGCCCGACGGCTTCTCGCCGAGGCCAACGAGCAGGGCGTGGTGGCGAAGACCCATCAGCAGCTTGCGCTCGATCTCGGCAGCGTTCGCGAAGTGATCAGTCGCTATCTCGCCGAATGGGAGCGCATGGGGTGGGTGCACGCCGCGCGCGGCTCGATCGAGGTCAGGAACCGCGCGGCGCTCGCGAGCTATGGTGGGGGAGAAGGGGCGTGAGCCCGAATGATCGAGGACGGTGACTTGGGTTACAGACCGGCACTGGCCGCACGCTTAGACAGGAAACAGATCCCGCAATCCCAAACGTTCAAGGACAGCAAGGCAATGACACACATGCTGGGTACGCGCCGCGTGAGCCTGCCGCATCTTGCGGCAGCGCTGGCCGCGCTTTTTGCTTCGACCCTCGCCGTGCCGGCGGCGGCGGGCGAATTCGACGATCAATGCGCCATGGGTCTCGCTTCGGGGCAGACCGTCAAGACCGATTGCGCGGTGAATTGGACCGACGAGGATGGGCATGTCTATTGCTTCTCGTCGGACACCTCGAAGGAGGCCTTCCTCAAGGACCCGGCCGGCAACATCAAAAAGGCGCAAGACTTCCTCGCCTCCAAGCAAGCGGCGAAGTCTTCGGGCGCCAAGGAGTTCGGCGAGGCCGACGTCAACAAGCGCGTCGAGGAAGTCGTGGCCGAACGGTCGAAGGACGGCGCGTTCGTGTTCCGCGACGCCAAGCTCGATACCGACCTCAAGCTCGAGATGGAGCAGATCAAGACTGTGCGCGGCATGGAAGGCTATGGCTGGTTCGCCAATGTCATCTTCCACGACAAGGAAACCCCGAAGAAGCAGTACGCCATCGATTTTTGGTTCAAGCCCGACGGCGACAAACTGACCTTGATGGATATCCGCGTGCAGAAGGGACCGAAGCAGGACGGCGACAACTACTATATGGTCACGCGCCTGCCGGTCGCGTGGTGGTGGCTCCCGGTGCAGGAACATCCCGGCGACATGGAGGTGCGGCGTGCCTGGCACGTGATGAGCGCGATCCACAACTACATCGCCGCCAACAAAGACGAGAAGGGCAATATCGTCGTGAAGGACGACAAGACCGGCGAGACCATCCCGCTCGAGTTCATCGAGATGCACCAGCCGGTCCGGCGCCTGAAGTCGGACGGCAAGTATTTCGCCTGCACCGACTTCCGCAAAGCCGGCAGCAAGGACGAGTATTACGACATCGACTTCTGGATCAACGACAAGTCCGGCAAGCTCGAAGTCGCCGAGGTCAAGATGCACAAGGTCCCGGTGCAGGAGGACGGCGTCTGGACGCAAGAGCCGCGCTATACGTTCGACGGCATGGATTTCGACGTGACCAACTAGGCATTTACGCTATCGAGGAAGAGACCCGTTCGCCAGGAGCGGGCCCTTTCTTTTGTGTCACGCCATCGCCGCTTGCGACCGCGCGATGAGCAGTCGCTGGAGCGTATCGCGCGTCGAGGCGTCGGCGCGGCCGTCGATGCGGGCCGGGCGGAAATGGCGCTGGAAGGCCTCGACCGCATTCTCGAGCCCCGTGCCGTAGGTGGTCGTCACCTCGACGCCATAGCCATAGTCGCGCAACGCGCGCTGCAACGCGGCGACACTCTCGCCTTCGTCGCCGGGGCCGAGACCGGCATCGCCTTGAAGCGGCGCCGGAGGCACCCAAAGCCCGATGCCGACGCGCGCGAGCCGCGCCCAATCGAATTTCTCGCCGGGATCGCGCTTCCGCCCCGGCGCCACGTCGGAATGCGCGAGCACCCGCTGCGGCGGGATGGCGTGACGGCTCAAGATGTCGCGGCAGAGCGCCTCGAGCGCTTGCATCTCCGGCTCGGTGAAATCGGGATAATCGAAATCATGTCCGGGATTGTGAATCTCGATGCCGATCGAGCAGGAATTGATGTCGGTCTCGCCGTCCCACAGGCTCTGGCCTGCGTGCCAGGCGCGCTCCGACTCGGCGACGAGTTGCGCGATCCGCCCCTCGTCGTCGATGAAGTAATGGCACGACACGCCCGATTCCTGGCGTGTCAGCCAATCGAGCGCCCCGTCCGCCGACTCCATGCCGGTGTAGTGCAGGAGCAGCATGTCGGGCTTGATCCCGTCTCGCCGCGCCTCGCAATTCGGCGCGGGGCACCACAGCGTGGCGAGCGGACTGTCGGGGGCGGCGGTCATATCGTCAGCATTGTCATTGCCCGGCTTGACCGGGCGACCCAGTAACCCCGGCATGCATCCCGAATCCAGGTCCGTGGTTACTGGGTTCCCGCTTGCGCGGGAACGACACCGGCGGAGACGCAAGCCCTACATGCCGCGCTCTTTGGCGATCTGATCGTAAGCCTCGTTGATGGTCGCAACTTTTTCGGTCGCGAGCACGACGAACTCCTTGGGCACTCCGCGCGCGATCAGCTTGTCGGGATGGCTCTCGGCGACGAGCCGCCGGTAGTGGCTCTTGAGCTCATCGTTGGTAACCGAGGGCTTCACGCCCAGGATGTCATAGGGATTGCGCTTGGCGGCGGCGACGTGGCGCGCCTTGACATAGGCGAACTCGGTGTCGGTCATGCCGAAGCGCTTGGACACGCCGGCGAGGAACTGCTCTTCGCGCGGATGTAAGGCATCGTCGGCCTTGGCGATGTGGAACAGGCCTTCGAGCACGTCCTCGAGCACCTTGCGGTTGCCCTTGAACATGGTGGCGAGCTGCTCGGCGTAAGCCTCGTAACCAGCCATGTCCTGCTTGGCCAGATTGAAGACGCGGGCGACGTTCTTCATCTCGCCGTCGGGGACCTTGAACACTTCCTTGAAGGCGTTGACTTCGTCCATGGTAACGACACCATCGGCCTTGGCCATCTTAGCGCCGAGCGCGATCACGCCCACGGTGAAGGCCACCTGGTTTTCGGCGGGCGCGTCTTCTTCCTTGTCGCGATCGATGACGTAGTGACCGGCGACCCCCCCGACCAGCGCCCCGATCGGGCCCCCGACCGCGAGCCCCGCG
>DASTKZ010000112.1:0-2904 GCA_035715445.1 Methyloceanibacter sp. | reverse complement strand
GTTCCCATCCTGATGCTTGCGATCGCTTGCGCCGGCAGCGGGCGGTCGCGCGGAACACCGATCAGATCGGCGATGCCGGCCAGCGCCGCGTCGCGATAAGCGCCGGGGTTTTCCGACAGCAGCTTGCGCGCAAACAGCGTGCCGTCAGGCGCCCGCGCCACGAGGTCGGTGAACGTGCCGCCGCGGTCGATGAAGAATTGCCACGTGCCGCCGCCGCTCATGCGATGCGCTTGAGCTTTTTTGCGTAAGCCTTCCAGCGCTTGACGTAGACCGCCGCCGCCCGCGCGATCTCCGCGCGCGCCGCATCGTCGCTCTCGCGCACCGCCTTCGCGGGCGAGCCGAGGATAACGCTGTTGTCGGGAAACGCCTTGCCCGCGAGCACGAGCGCGCCGGCGCCGACCAGAGAATTCGCGCCGATCTTCGCGCCGTTCAGCACGATCGCCCCCATGCCGATCATGCTCGCCTTGCCGATCGAGCAGCCATGCAAGATGACATTGTGGCCGATGACGCAATCTTCGCCGACAAAGAGCGGGAAACCTGGATCGGTGTGCAGCGTCGCGTTGTCCTGCACTTGCGAGCGCGCGCCGATCTCGATCCATTCATTGTCGCCGCGAAGCACCGCGCCATACCAGATGCTGACATCGGAATGGAGTCGGACCCGACCGATCACCGACGCGCTCTCCGCGACCCAGTAGAGCCCGTCCGCCGGAAACTCCGGCCGCACCCCGTCAACCTCGTATACCGCCATTTCTATCGCTCCGGGTTCTTTGCCGCCGCGCGCAGCTCCCGCTCGAGGCGCACGACCTTGTCGCGCAACACGCCGTTCTCGAGCTCGGCATACATCGCCGCGGCTTCCGCGCCCAGTCGCGCCAGCATCGCGCGTTCGCTCGCATCGAGGTCGGTGCCCGATTCATGCGGCCCGTAGAACGAGACGGCGAAACAGCGTGCGGGATTGATCGCGGGCACGGCAAGGATCGGGCGGGCAAGACCGCCCGGGAGAGCGACTGTGCCCTCGTCACCATCGGTAAGCGCGAACGGTTTGCCTGTCATCACCGGCGTGAGCATCGGCGCATCGGGATTGATGGTCGTGGCCTCGTCGCGCTCCCAGCCTTTGCCGTTGCCGTCGCGCCGGTAAACCGGACCCTCGCGGCGAAACGCGGCAGCGGAAGCGAGCTTCAACGCCTTGAAGGTCTCATCAGCCAGCAGCCGGTCGATCTCGATCGCTTTCTTGGCCTTGTGCAGCGCGGCTTTCAGTCTCTTCTCGGCCTCCTCGACCGGCTTGTTGAAATAATGATCGGCAAGATGCACCGCCCCTTCGTGCAGGCGCGAGAGGAGAAAGACGGCGGCCGCGCCCATGACGATCCACGCCCAACCCGGCAGATCGAGATATTCCTCGATGATCTCGACCTGCCGGTGCAGGAAGAGGATGGGGACGCTCAGCGTGAGGCCCAAGATCGTTACGCGGCGCAACGGGATCATCACGTTCACGACCCGCGTCCGGCGCAACGCCTCGAACACGAAGAGACACAGCAAGCCGTTGACGAGGTAAAGCAGGCCGACGATGTCCTCGCTCGGCGTGAAGTTCCCTTGCGGCGTGACGAAGATCGTGGTGGTCGAGGCAAGCTCGGCGATGAGGAAGGCCGGGAGCCCGATCAGGCAGCCCCAGATCACCCAACGGACGCGCTGATAGTCCTCCGGCGCCTGCGTTCCTTCCCTGAGGAGAAGGATCGTGAGCGCGGCGATCGCCACGAGGAACCCCATGAGGATCGAAACGCGGGTAACCGTCTCGACGGGATAGCCGAACACGCGGCCATAGGAGGCGCCGAGAGCGATCGCGAAGACGAGCGCCACGGCCGGCAGGGCGCGTTCGACGCCGCGCCATCGCGCTTCCGTCTTGTTGTTCGGCACGCGCAGCACAAAGAGCAGGAATCCGGCGTAACCGATCGCCTCGGCCAGCACCATCGCCACCGCCTGCACGAGGAAGAGCGCGGGCCGGGGCTCGAGGAAGGCGTAGAAGGCATGGACCTGCCCCGGATTGAACCAGTTCACGTAGAGGAAGAATCCCCAGCTCATCGCCGATGGCCGCGTCCATACCAGCCAAGCCGCGCCGAGCACGACTAGGATTCCGGCGATCTGGCACAGGAAGTTCACGGTCCGGACGAGGAAGTTGGATGGCGGTTGCGCCGCCGCAACGACAACTTGCCGCGCGGGCGCCGCGTCCGTCGCGGCGAGATCGAGCGTTACTGCCTGCCCCGGCAACAGATATTCGACGCCGCCGAGCACGGCGATGCTGTTTCTGCATTCTTCGAGATTGCTCAAGCGGCAGCGCATCGCTTCAAGATCGAGCCGGTCGCCGGCCCTGATACCTGCGCGCCACGCGGGCGAGGCCGCTTCCTTGTGGAAAGGCTCGCTCACGTCGGCGATCGCGCCGTTGCCGTCGGCGAAAAGACCGAGCGAGTAGAGCGGCCGTGCGACCCTGACCACGTCGGGGACGATCATCGTAAGGCCCCACAGCGTGAGCAAAACGAGCAGGAATCGGCTGGCGGTCATTTGCAAGGCCCTTAAGGAGCGCCCGGCTGATGTGGAGAATCGCGAAGTCCCCATTGCCAGGGCCGCGTAACCATTCCGTAATTGCGGAATCTGGCAAGGGGAAAGATGGCGGGCATGGTGACGGCCAAGCGAAAGAGGGGGAAGGGCGGAAAGACGCGCCGGGGCGCCGGGGAAAACCGCGGGAGATAGATCGCCGCTCGATCGGTTCTTCGACCTCGCGAGCGCGGGGTCGAGCGTCACGACCGAGCTTCGCGCCGGGGTCGCGACCTTCCTCACCATGGCCTACATCATGTTCGTCAACCCCACGATCCTCGAGCGCGCCGGGATGGACCATGGCGCCGTGTTCGTCGCCAC
>DASTKZ010000111.1:0-2568 GCA_035715445.1 Methyloceanibacter sp. | reverse complement strand
CCGAAAGCGAAGCGCGTCGCGCTGATGCTCGGCTGCGTGCAGGAAGTGCTTCAGCCCTCGATCAGCCGCTCCGCCATCAGGCTGCTCAGGCGACACGGCGTTGATGTCATCGTGGTCAAGGACGAGACCTGCTGCGGCGCGCTCGTCCACCATCTCGGCAAGGAAGAGCAAGCGCGCGGCTATGCCCGTCGCAACATCGACGCCTGGACCGCCGTCATCCGCGAGAAGCCGCTCGACGCCATCATCATGACCACCTCGGGCTGCGGCACGATGGTCAAGGACTACGGCAACCTGCTCGCGCGCGACCGCGGCTATGCCGAGCGCGCCGCCTATATCTCCGGGCTCGCGCGCGACATCACCGAGTTCATCGACGAGATCGCATTGATACCGCCGGTGATGTGGACGGGCCTGAGGATCGCCTACCACGCCGCCTGCTCGCTCCAGCACGGCCAGAAGCTCGATGAGCTGCCGCTCTCGCTGCTCGAGCAGGCCGGGTTCAACATCCTCCAGATTCCCGAAGGTCATCTCTGCTGCGGCTCGGCCGGCACTTATAATCTGCTCCAGCCCAAACTCTCGAGCGAGCTGCGCGAGCGCAAGCTCGCCAATATCGCCAAAGTCGCGCCCGACGTGATCGTGACCGCCAATATCGGCTGCGTGACGCAGCTCAAGAGCGGCACGTCCGCCCCCTTCGTCCACACCGTCGAGATGCTCGACTGGGCCACGGGCGGCCCTGCGCCCGAGGCGCTCGGCAAGCTGAAAGAGGCGGGCCACCCGATCGAATCCCTGGTCGAGCTTGCCAAACAAACCGCGCTCGTCGACTAACCCCACCCGCAAATCCTGACCGTGCCTGCCCGACCCAGCGAGCGGGGGTTAAGACACCTGATACCCGATACCTGATATCTGATTTCTGATATCTGACTTCGGACACTGACACCCGGCCGACACCTGACAATGAACAAGAAGACCGAGCCCGCGCGCCCCGAGGGCCGCCTCCCGAAAGGCCTTTCCGACATTCCCGCAGGCGAAATCCGCGCCTCCGAAGCGATGCTCGGCACGATCAGGCGCGTGTTCGAATCCTACGGCTTCGAGCCGCTCGACACGCCGGCAATCGAATATTCCGACGCGCTCGGCAAGTTCCTCCCCGACCAGGACAGGCCCAACGAGGGCGTGTTCTCGTTCAAGGACGACGACGATCAATGGCTCTCGCTCCGCTACGACCTGACCGCCCCGCTCGCCCGCTACGTCGCCGAGAACTATCAGAACCTGCCGAAGCCCTTCCGCCGCTATCAGTCGGGGCCGGTGTGGCGGAACGAGAAGCCGGGACCGGGGCGCTACCGCCAGTTCACACAGTTCGACGCCGACACGGTCGGCGCCTCGTCGGTCGCCGCCGACGCCGAGCTCTGCATGCTCGCCGCCGATACGCTCGAAGCGCTCGGCGTGCAGCGCGGGCAATATGTGGTGAAGGTCAACAACCGCAAAGTCCTCGACGGCGTGCTCGAGTCTAACGACGTGACGGCGGCATCGCAGCGCCTCGCCGTGCTTCGCGCCATCGACAAGCTCGATCGCCTCGGCCTTAGCGGCGTGAGGGCGCTCTTGGGCGAGGGCCGCAAGGACGAGTCGGGCGACTTCACCAAGGGTGCGGGCCTCAAGCCGAAGCAAATCGCGCCGATCCTCGCCATGATCGATCCCGATCAAAGTGGCGATCAGAAGGATCTCGGCGTCAGCCGATCGGCGAGCGGAGAGGCCGGGCTTGCCGAGACGGAAGAGATCAGGAGACTGATTGCGGCCGCGGGCTATTCGGACAGGATCAAGATCGATCGCACGGTCGTGCGCGGCTTGGAGTATTACACCGGGCCGGTGTTCGAGGCCGAGCTCCTCGCTCCCATCAAGGACGAACGCGGCCAGCCCGTCAGGCTCGGCTCGGTCGTGAGCGGCGGGCGCTATGACGGGCTGATCGAGCGGTTTACCGGCGAGAAGGTTCCCGCGACCGGCGTTTCCATCGGCGTGTCACGGCTCCTCTTCGGCCTTCAGCGCCTCGGCAAATTCAAGGAGAGTGGGAGCCGGGGCCCGGTCATCGTGCTCGTGCTCGATCGCGACCGCATCGCCGACTATCAGACCATGGTGCAGCAATTGCGGAGCGCGGGCATCCGCGCCGAGCTTTATCTCGGCGATGGCGGCTTGAAGGCGCAGATGAAATACGCCGACCGGCGTTCTTCCCCTTGCGCCGTCATCCAGGGCGGCGACGAGAAGGCGAAGTGCGCGGTGCAGGTCAAGGACCTCGTTCTCGGCGCAACGCTCAGCGGGATCGAGGACCGTGACGAGTACCTGAAGAAGCAGGCCGAAGCGCAACTCCTCGTAGCGGAAGACAAACTCGTCGAGACCGTTCGGGCCGTGCTTGCCCGTCACAAGGCTTGAGCCATGGCTGCCGAATCGGCCAAAGAATTCGAGGCTCTCGAAGCCCAGGCCGCGACCCTGCTCGACACGTTCCGGAGCGCAGGCTACGAGCAGGTTGCGCCTGCCATCCTCCAGCCGGCGGACGTCTTCCTCGACCGCATCGGCGAGCAGATC
>DASTKZ010000110.1:0-52674 GCA_035715445.1 Methyloceanibacter sp. | reverse complement strand
GATCGCCCAAACGCCGAGTGCGAGGTTTACCCACTCCTCCCACTCTCTAAAGGCAAAGAGAGCGCCGAGTGCAACGAGGGCAATTGCTGCGCCGACGATCAAGGCATTCCAAGTCGGCGCCACCTCACCCGTGAAGCCAAGCGCCCACGGAGCGAGCGCCAGGCAAACGCCAAGTACGGCGTTCACGAGGTCAATCGCAGTTTCTCTGACTTCACGCGTCCTAATGCTGTCAGCCATCTCCTTTCTCCTCAGTCAGGCATTGTTTTCTCGCGGAGGATCTAAGACGAGCGAGCGGTGGTCAAAGCCTTCCAGACCTCGATCTAACAATCGGTCTGCGAGGCATCCTCTGATCGCCAAAATGCGGTTGAATCGAAGCTCCTCATAACCACATCCTCCAGCGAGTCACATGGTTACGAAGGGCGCCCAAAGAGCTGGCGCCCTGGACTTTAGCCGATGGCCCATAAGGGGCTCTCGGTACTATGAATTTGGGTGGGTCTCGGTCCCTTTCAAGGGGTGAGCGGAGGGGAGCCCGCAAGGGGCTAGACTCGTAGAACCTGGAATGCCTTTTACTCCGGACAGCGACCGGCCGATATTGGGTAACGCGATGTCGGAGGAGCACTTAAGGGCAATCCACCATTTTGTGCGATCGCTTGGCCCCGCAGGTGAACCCACGCCACAGGCCTTGTCTCCCGGCCAGCAACCCGACACGCCAACCGTGGATTGGCCGATATCGACGAGCTGACACCAAGAGGCATGACGAGTGGGCGAATCCACTGCTTCCCTAGATGCCACGCCGAACGCCTTCGGCCGGGCATCATTCGCCACGATGGACATCCTTCGCAGGGCGCTGGGCAGTGCACTTGGAGCATTTGGACTCGACCCTGACGAATGCCCCCACCGGATAGTTGACTTCGGGCCGCACTGGCGTCTCCGCGACTATGGCGGTCACGAACGATCCTCGTCCTTGCTAGTTGTCGCTACGCCCATAAAACGCGCGTACATCTGGGATCTTGCTCCATCCGTGAGTGCGGTCCGCTACTGCATGCAAGCAGGCTTGCACGTCCATCTCCTTGAATGGCTGCCAGCCTCAGACCGGAACCAAAACAATGGACTCGATGAGTACACAGAAGCCATTTCCGAATGTGTCGCCAAGATTTCGAGCCGAACCTCAGGGGCCACGCCGTTCCTCGTTGGTCACTCACTTGGTGGCACACTCGCAGCAATTTTCACCGCCTTGGCACCTGCACGCATTCGCGGCCTCATACTCCTCGGAGCACCGCTTTGCTTTGAGCCGGCAACAAGTCGATTCCGGGACGCCCTCGTTTCCCTGGTTCCGCCGGCGCTGTCCGATGGCGCTCCTTTTCCAGGATCGCTACTCTCGTTCATCGCCACCCTAGCGTCTCCCGGCACATTCATATGGTCGAGGGTGATTGACACGGCCTTGAGCATCACCGACCGTCAGGCGCTGGAAATCAATGCCCGGATCGAGCGTTGGGCTCTCGACGAAGTCCGTCTTACCGGCAAGCTGGTGTACCAGATTATCCAGTGGCTTTATCGCGAGAACCGGTTTTGTAGAGAAACCTTGAAGGTCGGCGAAGCGCTTGTGGGTCCTTCCAGCCTGTCAGTTCCAACGCTTGCAGTTGTGACCATGGCCGACGAAGTAGCCCCGCTTGCCTCAGTCAAACCTTGCATCGACGCGATGCCAGTAACGCGTGTGCGTATTATTCAGCATCCAGGCGAGGTTGGGCTTGGGTTGCAGCATCTCGGAATATTGGTCGGACGCCAGGCACGCGCGCACGTCTGGCCAGAAATCATCTACTGGATCAAGACCTATAGCTAGAGACACGTATTGGTGCGTCCTCCGGCGCGCCAACTCCATGTCCGCAAATGGCCCTTAGCCGGGAAACAAGAAGGCGATAAGGCACGGCTATCAAAAAACTGCATGCCATAACTCTCGCACTTTCAGCGGGTGCTCTGGTGTTGGAACACATCGTTGGGCACGTCGCTGACAACAAGTCAGCTCCGGGCTGGCCATCTTCGTTGGCTCCTCGCGAACTACCGGTTCGAGGGCCGCGGGCTGTCCATGGCTTGCGAGGCCGTCGCCCCCCAACAGACTGAAAAATAACGCGGATAGTCTTGCAAAAGTCGCGTGCCTTTTCCCATATCTATGGCGAAGCCTTAAGAAAGGAAGGCAATATGACTACGTCAGTACTTGACCAAATCCGCACTGTTGAGCACCAGAAAGCCAAAGTCAAAATGGAGACGCTGCGGAAGGTTAAGCAGGCTCTAAGCGAACTCAACAAGCTCGGGTTTGATTACCGGGTTGTTGTGAACGGCAGGGTTGATGAGAGAGTTAGGAGAAGTACGCGAACGCTCGAAAGTGCGCCGTGCAGGATTTGCGGTTTCCGCACCGTGAGGCCGCATGATGCTAGGGCACATAGAGGACAGGCGAAGAAAGCTCCTTTTTCTCGAAAGGAGCTTGCTGAACGCTCTATGCGCCGCGCTTGATCCCTTGGCGATCTGCGCTCGGTCGTGCTGGTGTGCCCTGCGGACATCCGTGAGCGTCTGCTTGGGGCCGATCCCTGTTGTGTGCAATCGCGCCAAGTCAGAGGGCTAAAGCGGACATTGCTAATCCGCTTTCCATCGTCTGCTAATGACCCTGCCGGTAATAGGCCCACGGTTGGATGTCGTTATACGGCCCCTGGTGAATGAAGTACGACAGCAAGCTGTTGGGCAGCGAGGAGATCGCCCGCGCCACGTTCGCCTTTCATTTCGAAAGGCCGGATGGGTTTGAATTCACGCCGGGCCAATCGATCAACCTTTTCCTGCCGGAGGATTTTCCAGGCGTGAGCGACGACCGCCAGCGTGCCTTCTCTCTCGTCAATGCGCCGCACGAGGACCGGCTAACGATCGCGACCCGTATGCGCAAGAGCGCCTACAAGCAGCCGCTCAAAGAGGCCGCCCCCGGCGCAGCCGTGCGGATCGTGGGGCCGACGGGATCGATGAGCCTGCACGACGAGCCCGACCGCGCCATCGTGATGATCGCCGGCGGGATCGGCATCACACCGTTTATGAGCATTCTGCGCAGCGAGGCGCAAGCCGACCGTCCGCGCCCCATGGTGCTGCTCTATTCCAACAGCCGGCCCGAGAATGCGGCCTACCTGGACGAGTTGCGCGCACTAGAGCAGCGTCTCAACGGTTTCCGACTCGTCCTGACCATGACCGAGATGAAGGACTCCGACAGCTGGGAAGGCGAAACCCGGCACATCGACGCCGACATGGTGAAGGAGGCCATCAACGGTTTGCCCCGGCCCCATTACTATGTCGCGGGCGCACCGGACATGGCGGAGGACATGCGGCAGATGCTGGACGACGACATGGGCATCGACGACGATGACATCCATAGCGAGGACTTCACCGGCTATACCTAGAGAGTTCGGATCAACCGTGGGAGCCGCGTGGACATCCGTACCGTCTAACCAATGTCCGCTAAGTCGCGCAGGGCTCTGCTCATCACGCTGCCTAGCCCGCCCATGGCTGACAGGGACGACGTGATCAGTCAGCCGGGGCGACTGGTACCGCGATAAATCAAGCCAAACATTAAATTTTTAATGGCGGTCAACCATAGGTTCCATCCTGCGTTCGGCAGGTACAAACCCGATGGAGGAAATCATGTGCGACTACTCACTAGAACACTATCGCAGCCGACCAGCGCAGCTGGGCGAAAAATACGAGACCCATCGGTTCGAAAGCCGCAGCATCGGCTTCATTGCCCCCGGTGACGCTACGACCGCCATATGCATGGCCTACGACACAAAACTGAGGCTTGAGGGCATTTCTGAACCAGTCCAGAGGCGCCTGGGGGTCTCGGCAATTGAAATCGTCACGTTCACCCGCCTGGAGGCCGGTCCGCATCATGATGGCGTGCGCTTCGCCAACGGTGCGGAGTTTACGCTGCAAGAGCTTGGTCCGGGTGTGACGGGATATGTCGACGACCTTCTGTCATCATTCGTCTGGAAAAAGCAGGCGGTCGAGATCGCATAGGACCGAGAGCACAGAATTCCGGTCGCGAATGCGACGGTGGAATTAAGCCGGGACGGCTACCGGCAACGCCGCCCCGCCGGCACGGCCTTAGCAACAGGCAGGCGACGTGGGTCCTACAAGGCCTACTGTGACCACTTGGCTACGAATCACGCGCGACGAGTCAACTAGCGCAGTCAGATCTCCACAGGGACCAACCTAGCGGGGCCCTTTGCGGCTTGTGTACAGGAGAACCCGAGATGGCTAGATGCGACCAATGCGGCAACGACTACGACAAGAGCTTTGAGGTGACGATGGCGGGCCGCACCATGACGTTTGACTCGTTTGAATGCGCGATTCAGGCGCTCGCGCCAACTTGCCCGCATTGCGGCAACCGCATCATCGGGCACGGTGTCGAGCAAAATGGCACCATCTTCTGCTGCGTGCATTGCGCCAAGAAGGAAGGCGTAACCGGCTTGCGCGACCGCGATTGAGCGAGGTCAGTTCAACCTGTTTGGTTAGAAAATCGCTGGGGATGGGCTGCGCGGAGACTTATTAGCCGAGGCTCAATCGCAATGTCCGCTTCTGGCACTCGCGGACATTTCGAAGAGGCGGCCAAATGTCCGCTAATGACCCAAAGCCGACATTGGGGTCGGGAGACCTGGTGCAAAACGGGGGATGTCCGTTCTGGCACAGAAATAAAAGTGAAAGGCCTTTTCATTAGAGCGAAAACCTTATGCGCTGAGAGGTGGCAAAGCGTTCATAAGAGATTTCCTCTCGATCGCCATCAGACCAGAGAAAGGTTGATCAAGCCCCAGAATAAGGAAAATTGCAGCAGAGACGGACAGTGCACAGACGATAAGCGACGCCAAAGTGATCGTGTTTGGCGGGGCCAGCAGCGAAAAGCCAGCAAATAGGATTGTCATCCAAAGCAGCAGGACGGCCAAAAATGGAAAGGGTATCGAACTGCCAAGATGCGAAAACAACAGGAGTCGCGCTTTCGCCAGATCTAGGGCAACCTCAATTATCCGCTGTTTAAGGCCACGTTGAAGGTCGTTGGTTGGTTGAAGCTCTTGAAGGTGCTGATAGAAGGCTTCCCCCTCGGTGCAATCAGGCGGTGGCGAGCGTCGCGAGCGTGCTCCGCGCGGTCAGCGTGCCGTTCGGCATGTCCTCGCCGGGCGAGCCCAACGTCGCCTCGACCCTGTGGCGCACCTGGGCGGACCAGACCAATCTCGTCTACTTTTTCGATTCGGCCACGAGCCCCAATACGTTCTGGGTATCGTTGGCCGATCTCGATTTCGGCGAAGGGGCGGAGGTCAAGAAGCTGACCCTGACCGGCGGCAAGATCTATTCGGGCAACGCGGCCGACAAGTTCGAGCCGGCGAAGCCTTTTGCCTTCATGCCCTACGCATCGTGACAGCTCTCAGCGAACGCGCATGCCCGCCGTGGCGTCATAGTGCAACGGCTTGTCGGATTTCGGCAGCGGCGCGTCGGCCGGGCCGATCGTTGTTCCGTAAGACCAGTCCGGCGGGCACACGGCCACGTAGCGCGCATAGCCGCCGAGGCCACCGCCGAATTTCGGATAGCCAATGATGACGAGCGCGCCCGTCTCCGGCACCTTGTCGAGATTGGCGACGCCTTCGGCTTGCGCGTAGCCGTGATGCATCAGCCACTGTTCGCCTTCAAGCGTCGACGTCGAATCCGTGTCGAGCGGTTCATGTCCATGGAAGAGGATGTTGCGCGCCTCGTGCAGAAACTTTAGCGCATCGAGACCGACGCCCGGGAATTCCTTCAAAGTGGCGAGCTTCGGATCGGGCCATTGCTTTGACCAATCCGAGCGAACGAAGACGACCGACCCTTCCGGTATGCGACTATGCTGCTTTTCCCAGGCCTCAATATCGGCGACCTGGAGCGCGTAGTTCGGATTCCCCTTCAATTGCTCGACGATCGGTATGACGACGAGGGGCCTGATGGCATAGGTCGCGGGCAACTCGTCGAGCGCCGGATATTCGGGCGCCCAATGGGCCGGCGGATCGAGCGGCGTGCCGAGCTGGTCGGTCTTGAGCGCGTACTCCGTCGCCTCGAAGCCGTGCTTCTCGTAAGTGTAGACTTCGCCTGTCTTCACATAGCCCTCGATGTCCGAGCCGGCCTTGGCGGGGGCGAAGGTGGAAGCGGCGAAGCCCGACCAGACCGGTATCTTTGGCGTGATGGTGTGGGTCAGATCGACATATTTGGCGCCCTCCAAGCTCTGCTCGTAGACCGGCCACAGCCCGTCGCCCTCGGCCGCGCGGCCGGCGCGAGGGGCCATGATTGCAAGGACCGCTAGCGGGACGGTCACTGCGAGAATCGATCCCCATTTGCCTATGTACCTGACTGTCATGTCACACCTCCGCGCCGTCTGCCTCTCGGGCCCTTGCGCCCGCAGATTTGGCCGCGTTTGGGCCATTTCTTGCCACTGTTACCCGGCTGCGCTAAGCCTGTCCGACGTATCAATGAATTACGCCTCAGCCCGCCGGTTCGACAAGGGCTCGTTGCGACCACGCAGTCAGCATACATAAGAGCCATGGGCCAACTGCTTCAGGACTACCTGCCGCTCGCGATCTTCATCGGCCTTGCCTTCGCCATCAGCGGGGCGCTGCTGCTCGCGCCTTTCGTCATCGCGGTCAACAAGCCCGATCCCGAGAAGGTCTCGGCCTACGAATGCGGCTTCGATGCCTTCGGCGATGCACGCATGAAATTCGACGTGCGCTTCTACCTGGTGTCGCTCCTGTTCATTATATTCGACTTAGAGGTCGCCTTTTTGTTTCCCTGGGCCGTCGCCTTCGACCAAATCGGCGCCTTCGGCTTCTGGGCGATGATGATCTTTCTCGCCGTGCTCACGATCGGCTTTGCCTATGAGTGGCGGAAGGGTGCACTCGAATGGGATTGATTCCTGAGCGGCGATTCGACAAGGACGGACGGAGCGGCGGCATCGTCGCGCCGGGCGCGACGAGCTTCGGCGTTTTCTCCGACGAGCTCGCCGACAAGGGCTTCCTGCTCACGACCGCCGACGAGCTCATCAACTGGTCGCGCACCGGCTCGTTGATGTGGATGACGTTCGGGCTCGCCTGCTGCGCGGTCGAGATGATGCAAGCCTCTATGCCGCGCTACGATCTCGAGCGCTTCGGCTTCGCGCCCCGCGCCAGCCCGCGACAATCCGACGTGATGATCGTCGCCGGCACGCTGTGCAACAAGATGGCGCCGGCGCTGCGCAAGGTTTACGACCAGATGCCCGAGCCGCGCTATGTCATCTCCATGGGGTCTTGCGCCAATGGCGGCGGTTACTACCATTACTCCTACTCCGTCGTGCGTGGCTGCGACCGCATCGTTCCGGTCGATATTTACGTACCGGGCTGTCCGCCGACGGCCGAAGCACTCGTCTATGGCGTCCTGCTGCTGCAAAAGAAAATCCGGCGGACCGGCACCATCGAACGCTGATCCGGCAATTGTCCCTTCCTGGAGCCCCGATGGCCGCCCTTGACCAGCTCGCCGCCTATCTCGGCGACCGCCTCGACGGAAAACTCGAGGGCGCCGAGCTCGAACTGGGCGAGCTCACGCTTACCGTCGCGCGCGACGACATTCCCGAAATCATTCAAGTCCTGCGCGACGATCCACGCTGCCGCTTCGGCTGCCTCATCGATATTTGCGGCGTGGACTATCCCGAGCGCAAGGAGCGTTTCGAAATCGTCTATCATTTCCTGAGTCCGTGGTTGAACCATCGCGTTCGCGTCCGCACCAAGACCGACGCGGGCTCGCCCGTGCCGAGCATCGTCGGCCTGTTCCCCGGCGCCGATTGGTTCGAGCGCGAAGCCTACGACCTCTATGGCGTTTTGTTTTCGGGCCACCCCGATTTGCGGCGCCTTCTCACCGATTACGGCTTTCAGGGCCATCCCTTGCGCAAGGACTTCCCGCTCACCGGCTTCGTCGAGCTTCGCTACGACGATACCCAGAAGCGCGTGGTGTACGAGCCGGTGAAGCTGATGCAGGAATATCGTAGCTTCGATTTCCTGAGCCCATGGGAAGGCATTGACAGCGCCATTCCCGGCGACGAGAAGGCGGGCTTGGCGCCCGAGCGGGAGCGCAAGCCATGAAGCCCACGCTTAAAGCAGGGCTGAAGCATCGCTTCTCCTACCGCGTGCCCGGCAGCAAGACCGTGCCGCAACTCTATCCCGAGGCGAGCGAACTCCAGGTCATGCCGGAAGTCTTCGCCACCGGCTTCATGGTCGGATTGATGGAGTGGACCTGCATCAAGCTGCTCGAGCCGCATCTCGATAACGGCGAGGGCAGCCTCGGCACGCATATCGATGTGTCGCACAAGGCCGCGACGCCGATCGGCTTCACCGTCACCGTCGAGGCCGAATGCGTCGAGGTGAGGGGACCGCGCGCCCGCTTCAAGCTCGTCGCCCATGACGGCGTCGATGAGATCGGCGCCGGCACGCATGAGCGCTTCATCGTGGCGTGGGATCGATTCAATCGCGGCGTGGACGCCAAGCGCGCCAAGGCGGCGAGCGGGGCCGAAGCATGATGTCCGACACCGAAACCCCGCCCATCGAGGCCGATAGCGGCAAGAGGGCGGGGGACGAGCGCAAGTTCACCATCAATTTCGGCCCGCAGCATCCGGCCGCCCACGGCGTGCTCCGGCTCGTGCTCGAGCTCGATGGCGAAGTGGTCGAACGGGTCGATCCGCATATCGGCCTGCTCCATCGCGGCACCGAGAAGCTGATCGAGTACAAGACCTATCTCCAAGCGCTCCCCTATTTCGACCGGCTCGACTACGTGGCGCCGATGAACCAGGAGCACGCCTATTCGCTCGCGGTCGAGAAGCTCGTCGGCGTCACCGTGCCGAAACGCGCCCAACTCATCCGCGTGCTCTATTCCGAGATCGGTCGGCTCCTGTCGCATCTCCTCAACGTCACGACCCAGGCCTTGGACGTGGGCGCGCTCACGCCGCCGCTCTGGGGCTTCGAGGAACGCGAGAAGTTGATGGTGTTCTACGAGAGGGCCTCGGGCAGCCGCATGCACGCGGCCTATTTCCGACCGGGTGGCGTTCATCAGGATCTGCCCCCCGAGCTCGTCGCCGATATTTACGCCTTCTGCGATCCTTTCCTCAAAGTCTGCGACGACATTGAGGATCTCCTCACCGACAACCGCATCTTCAAGCAGCGCAACGTCGATATCGGCGTGGTGAAGCTCGACGATGCGTGGAGCCGCGGCTTCTCCGGCGTCATGGTCAGGGGCTCCGGCGCCGCCTGGGACTTGCGCAAGAGCCAGCCTTACGAATGCTACGACGAGCTCGAGTTCGACATCCCGATCGGCAAGAACGGCGATTGCTACGACCGCTACCTCGTGCGCATGGAAGAGATGCGGCAGGCGGTGCGCATCATGAAGCAGTGTTGCCAACGGCTCGTCACCGAGCAGGGGCCCGTCACGGTCGAGAACCACAAGATGGTGCCGCCGCGCCGCGGCGAGATGAAAGCCTCGATGGAGGCGCTCATTCACCACTTCAAGCTCTATACCGAGGGCTACCACGTGCCGGCCGGGCAAGTTTACGCCGCGGTCGAGGCGCCCAAAGGCGAGTTCGGCGTCTACCTCATTTCCGACGGCACCAATCGGCCCTACCGCTGCAAGATCAGGGCGCCGAGCTTCCCGCATCTCGCCGCCATGGACTTCCTCTGCCGCGGCCATATGCTCGCTGACGTGTCGGCCGTGCTCGGCTCCATCGACATCGTGTTCGGGGAGATCGATCGGTGACGAAGAGCCGGGTTGCAACAGCGGCGTTCGTCCTCGCTGCCGTCACGACGCTGAGCCTTGCCGCCGTGAAGGCGCAAAGCCCCGGTCAGGGCGGTCAACCGCCTGCGGCGCCTTCCGCTTCGCCCGCTGCCAAGCCCGAGGCGCCAGCGTCGGGGTTGAGCCAGAGCGAAGGCGCCAAACCCGAAGCCGGCGAGCCAGCGAAACCCGCCGAACCCGCGCCAAGCCCGGGCGCCGCGAGCCCCGCAGCCCCGGCTGGGGGCGACGCCCAATCGGCTACGCTGGCAATGTTGCTGAGGGAGGGATTCTCAGTCCGCACCACGGCCTTCATTCCAGCCGATGCCGTGACGCGTCAATCGGGCAAAGCTTCGTCCGATGCCATCGTCTTGACCCTGCAAAAGGACATCGTTTCCGCCGTTTGCTTTTATACGCTGAAGGCATATGTGAGTAAGAAGCTGGGTACGATTCCGGCCTGCACCGTTCATCGCTAAGAATACGGCGCCCGGCCACGCATCGAGAACAAGAAGACCGCAAAGCCAATGAGCGTTCGCCGCCTCGCCGCCGACCAACCCGAGGATTTCGCCTTCACTCCGGAGAACCTTGAATGGGCGCGCGCCCAGATCAAGAAATATCCGGAAGGGCGTCAGGCCTCCGCCGTTCTTCCCATCCTATGGCGCGCGCAGGAGCAGATGGGAGGCTGGCTGCCCGAGCCCGCGCTCCGTTACGTCGCCGACCTCCTCGGCCTCGCCCATATCCGCCTCTACGAGATCGCAACCTTCTACACCATGTTCAATCTCGCGCCGGTCGGCCGCCACTACGTGCAAGTGTGCCACACGACGCCGTGCTGGCTCAGGGGCGCCGATGCGATCAAGGACACCTGCCGCCGCCTGATCGGCGCGCCGGGTCATGTGACTTCGGATGCGCTTTTCTCCTGGACCGAGGTCGAGTGCCTCGGCGCCTGCGTCAACGCGCCGGCCGCTCAAATCAACAAGGACTATTACGAAGACCTCACGCCGGAGAGCCTGGAAGACATCCTCGAGGGGCTCGCGGCGGGTCGTCCCGTCGCTCCGGGGCCGCAAGTTGCGCGGCAAACCTCGGCGCCGATTGGCGGCCCGACCACGCTCACCGATCCTGAACTCTACCGCAACGAGGAGCCGGACGGTTCGGCCGAGCCTCCAACGCCGGGCGCGAAGCGGGCATCGCGCAAGAATGAAGAGCGGGCGCGGCGCTGATGCTCAAAGATAAAGACCGCATCTTCAAGAACCTCTATGGCCTCCATAGCTGGCGGCTCAAGGCCGCCCGCGCCCGTGGCGCTTGGGACGGCACCAAGGCGATGGTCGAGCGCGGCCATGAAGCGATCATCGAGGAGGTGAAGGCCTCGGGCTTGCGCGGCCGCGGCGGCGCCGGCTTTCCCACCGGCCTCAAATGGTCGTTCATGCCGACCAAGTCAGACGGCCGCCCCTCTTATCTCGTCGTCAATGCCGATGAGTCCGAGCCCGGAACGTGCAAGGACCGGGACATCATGCGGCATGACCCGCAACTTCTCGTCGAAGGCGCGTTTCTCGCCTCCTTCGCCATGCGCGCGCACGTCTCCTACATCTACATTCGCGGCGAGTTCATCCGCGAACGCGAGATCCTGCAAGCGGCGATCGACGAAGCTTATGACGCGAAGCTGATCGGCAAGAACAACGTCAATGGTTGGGATTTCGATCTCTACCTCAGTCACGGCGCGGGCGCTTATATTTGCGGCGAAGAGACGGCGCTGCTCGAAAGCCTCGAAGGCAAAAAGGGCTTGCCGCGGCTGAAACCCCCGTTCCCCGCCAATGTCGGCCTCTACGGCGCGCCGACCACCGTAAACAATGTCGAGACCATCGCCGTCGTGCCCGATATCTTGCGCCGCGGCGCGACCTGGTTCGCATCGCTCGGCCGCCCGAACAACACCGGCACCAAGCTGTTCTGTCTCTCGGGCCACGTGAACACCCCGTGCAATGTCGAAGAGGAGATGGGCATCGGCTTGCGCGAGCTGATCGACCACTATGGCGGCGGCGTGCGCGGCGGCTGGGACAATCTTCTTGCCGTCATCCCCGGCGGCTCTTCGGTTCCGTGCATTCCGGCGAGCGAGTGCCTCGATCTGCCGATGGACTTCGACAGCCTCAAGGCGCTGAAGACCGGCCTCGGAACCGCGGGCGTGATCGTCATGGACAAATCGACCGACATCATCCGCGCCATCGCCCGCCTCTCATATTTCTACAAGCATGAGTCTTGCGGCCAGTGCACGCCATGCCGCGAAGGCACCGGCTGGATGTGGCGCGTGCTCGAGCGCATGGCCAAGGGCGAGGCCGAGAAGGGCGAGATCGATATGCTGCTCGACGTCAGCTACCAGGTCGAGGGCCATACCATTTGCGCGCTCGGCGACGCGGCCGCCTGGCCCGTCCAGGGCTTGATCCGGCATTTTCGCCACGTGATCGAGGAGCGCATCGACGCCCGCGCGCTCGAACCGATCGCGCCGTCGGTTCCGGTCGCGGCAGAATAGGGGGCTGGTCCGTGTGGTTCTGGGACAATGCCGTGACCATCGGGACGCTGGTGATGGCCGCGGCCGCCATCATCGCCTTGATCTATGCTCATTGGCAGATTTCCGAGAACCGCAGGGCCGAGCGCCGCGGCAACGCCAACGAGCTGTGGCGGGAGACGCTGAGGCTCGGTTTCGACAATCCCAAGCTCTCGGATCCGACGCTCAATCCGGGGGCGTTCGACTACGAGAAGCTGACGATCGACGGCGACCCCGAGCTGTTCCAGAAATACGAGATGTTCGTCGACACGATCCTCAACGCGAGCGAGGAGATTTTCAGCGTGTCGCCCACCAAGGAGTGGTTCACGGCGATGCGCCTCCAGATTCGCCCGCATCGCGCCTATTTGACGTCGCGCCACTACATCGCTTCCGGCTACGTCGAGCAATACACCGCGAAGTTCCGCGCCTATTTGCGCGACGTTTTGCGGGAAGGGCAGAAGCCTCATGCCTAGGCTCGTCATCGACGGCAAGGAGCACGACGTTCCGCAGGGCATCACCCTGATCCAGGCGTGCCAGCTCGCAGGGATCGAAATTCCGCGCTTCTGCTATCACGAGCGCCTGTCGATCGCCGGCAATTGCCGCATGTGCCTGGTCGAGGTCGCCGGCATGCCGAAGCCCGTCGCCTCTTGCGCCATGAGCGTCAACGATCTCAGGCCTGCGCGCGACGGCACGCCGCCTACCATCATCACCACCTCCGAGACGGTGAAGAAGGCCCGCGAAGGCGTGCTCGAATTCCTCCTCATCAATCATCCGCTCGACTGCCCGATCTGCGACCAGGGCGGCGAATGCGATTTGCAGGACCAGACCATGGCCTACGGCTTCGACGCCAGCCGCTTCCAGGACAACAAGCGCGCGGTCGAGGACAAATATCTCGGGCCGCTGATCGGCACTTACATGACGCGCTGCATCCACTGCACCCGCTGCGTCCGATTCATGACCGAGGTGGCGGGCGTGGAGGAGCTTGGCGCCATCGGCCGCGGCGAAGACATGGAGATCACGACCTATCTCGAGCGCGGATTGCTTTCGAACCTGTCGGGCAACGTGGTCGATCTTTGCCCGGTCGGCGCGCTCACCTCGAAGCCTTACGCCTTCATGGCGCGCCCGTGGGAACTCACCAAGACGCCGTCGATCGACACGATGGACGCGCTCGGCAGCGCCATCAGGGTCGATTCACGCGGCCGCGAGGTCATGCGCATCTTGCCGCGCGTCAACGACGCCATCAACGAGGAATGGATCTCCGACAAGACCCGCCACGTGTGGGACGGGCTGCGCACGCAGCGGCTCGACCGGCCTTACATCCGACGGAACGGCAAGCTCGTGCCGGCAGACTGGGACGAGGCCTTCAAGGCGATCGCCGCGAAGCTCAAGGGGCTCGACGGATCGCGCTTCGCCGCGATTGCGGGCGACCTTGCGGGCGTGGAAGAAATGTTTGCGCTCAAGCTGCTCGCCGATGCGCTCGGTTCTGCCAATATCGATTGCCGCCAGGACGGCGCCAAGCTCGACCCCGACCTCGGCCGCGCGACCTATCTCTTTAATTCCACGATCGCCGGCATCGACGCGGCCGACGCCTTTCTCCTCGTCGGCACCGACCCGCATCTCGAGGCCCCCGTGCTCAACGCGCGCATCCTCAAGAACATCCGGCACGCCTTCGGCGCGCGGCCTGTCGGGTTGATCGGTCAAGAAACCGATCTCACTTACCCTTACGACTATCTCGGCGCGCGGCCCGAGACCCTCGCCGAAATCGCAAACGGCAATCATCCCTTCGCGAACAAGCTCGAAGCCGCCGAGCGGCCGATGCTCATTTTGGGGCAGGGGACGCTCGCCCGCCCCGATGGCGCGGGTGTCCATGCGCTTGCCGCCAAGGCCGCGATTGCGATTGGCGCCATCAAGCCGGCGCTTGCCTGGAATGGCTTCAACCTGCTGCACAACGCCGCAGCGCGCGTCGGCGGGCTCGACCTCGGCTTCGTCCCCGGCGAGGGCGGCCGCGACGTCGAGGCGATCCTCGCTGGCGCTACGCAAGGGAACATCGAGGCGGTCTATCTCCTCGGCGCCGACGAGATCGACATGGCGCACTTAAGAGATGCCTTCGTCATCTATCAGGGCAGCCACGGGGATGCGGGCGCGCACCGCGCCGATGTGATCCTGCCCGGCGCGGCCTACACCGAGAAATCCGCGATCTACGTCAATACGGAAGGGCGGACGCAGATGACGGCGCGTGCCACCTTTCCGCCGGGTGAAGCGCGCGAGGACTGGAAGATCGTCAGAGCCTTATCCGAGGTTCTCGGCAAGACGCTGCCCTTCGACAACGTGCAGGAGCTTCGCGCCAAATTGTTCGTGCGCCATCCGCATCTGGCCGAGATCGATGCCATCGTTCCCGCCGACGCCGCCGCGATCGAACATCTCGCCGGCCTCCCGGCCAAGCACGGCAAGGGCCGGTTCGCGCCGGCAATCGCCGATTTCTACCTGACCAACCCGATCGCGCGCGCCTCGTCCATCATGGCGAGCCTGAGCGCGCTTCACGCAAATCGCAGCGGCAAGGCAACGGGCACCGATGGCTGAGTTCTGGTCGAGCTACGGCTACCCGTTCGCACTGATCTTCGCGCAGAGCCTCGCGTTTCTCGTCATTCTGCTCATTCTCGTCGCCTTCCTGCTCTACGCCGACCGCAAGGTGTGGGCCGCGGTGCAGATGCGGCGCGGGCCGAACGTCGTCGGGCCCTGGGGGCTGTTGCAATCCTTCGCCGACCTGCTCAAATTCGTGTTCAAGGAGCCGGTCATACCGGCCGGCGCCAACAAGGGGATCTTTCTCATCGCCCCTGTGATCACGGCCGGGCTCGCGCTCTCGGCCTGGGCCGTCATCCCGGTGGCCAAGGGCTGGGAAATCGCCAATCTCAATGTCGGCATCCTCTACGTCTTCGCCATTTCGAGCCTTCAGGTCTACGGCGTCATCATGGCGGGCTGGGCCTCGAACTCGAAATACGCCTTCCTCGCCGCGCTTCGCTCGGCCGCGCAGATGGTGTCCTACGAGGTCTCGATCGGTTTCGTCATCATCACCGTGCTGCTCTGCGCAGGGACCCTCAATCTCGGCGAGATTATCGCGGCGCAAGACGGACCCTTGGGCCTGTTCGGCTGGTACTGGCTGCCGCTGCTGCCCATGTTCGCCGTGTTCTTTATCTCGGCGCTCGCCGAGACCAACCGGCCGCCTTTCGATCTGCTCGAAGCGGAGTCGGAGCTCGTCGCGGGCTTTATGGTGGAGTATTCATCCACGCCCTACATGCTGTTCATGCTGGGCGAGTATGTCGCCATCGTCCTGATGTGCGGCCTCGGCACCGTGCTCTTTCTCGGCGGCTGGCTGCCGCCGTTTCCGGTCGTGCCCTTCACCTTAATTCCGGGCGTGATATGGTTCACCCTGAAGGCCTGTTTCTTGTTTTTCCTCGTCGCCATGGTCAAAGCCATGGTGCCGCGCTATCGCTACGATCAGCTGATGCGGCTCGGCTGGAAGGTCTTTCTGCCGCTGTCGCTCGCCATGGTGGTGATCGTCGCAGCGATCCTCAAGCTGATGCAGCAGGCGGCGTAAAAGGACGGCAAGCGTGAAACGCTGGGCGGAATCTGCTAAGTCGTTGCTACTGATAGAATTTTTGTCAGCCTTCTGGCTCGCGCTGAAATACTTCGTCGGCCCGAAGGCGACGCTCAACTATCCCTACGAGAAGGGGCCCCTTTCGCCGCGCTTCCGCGGCGAGCATGCGCTGCGGCGCTATCCCAACGGCGAGGAGCGCTGCATCGCCTGCAAGCTGTGCGAGGCCATCTGCCCGGCCCAGGCCATCACCATCGAAGCCGGTCCGCGACGCGACGACGGCACCCGCCGCGCCACCCGTTACGACATCGACATGGTGAAATGCATCTATTGCGGCTTCTGCCAGGAAGCCTGTCCCGTCGATGCGATTGTGGAGGGACCGAATTTCGAATTCGCCACCGAAACTCGGGAAGAACTTTACTACGACAAGGAGCGGCTCCTCGCCAATGGCGATCGATGGGAGCGCGAGATCGCCAAGAACCTCGAGTTGGACGCGCCGTACCGGTGAAGGGGCTTCAGCACATGCATGCGACAGCGAACCCCGCCTCTCGCTCAAGGCGAGAGGCCCCGGCAAGATTGCGGCGGCGGATCGGCGCGCGCGAGGCTTATCGATGCTGAGCGCGCTGTTCTTCTATCTCTTCGCCACAATCCTGGTCGGCGCGGGCTTCATGGTCATCGCGGCGAAGAACCCGGTGCATGCGGTTCTGTATCTGATCCTCGCCTTCTTCAACGCCGCCGGCCTCTTCGTGCTGCTCGGCGCCGAGTTCCTGGCGATGATCCTGGTCGTGGTCTATGTCGGCGCCGTCATGGTTCTGTTCCTGTTCGTGGTGATGATGCTCGATGTCGATTTCGCCGAGCTCCGCGCGGGCTTCATCAAGTATCTGCCGATCGGCGCTACCATCGGTCTCCTGCTCCTCGTCGAGCTGATCCTGATCCTCGGCGCCTGGGCGACGGCGTCGGAAACGGTGGCCGAGGCGCCGACGCCTCCCGCCGCCGATATCAGCAATACCGAGGCGCTCGGGCTGATTCTCTATACGCGCTACGTCTATCTGTTCGAGGCGGCGGGTCTCATCTTGCTGGTCGCCATGGTCGGCGCGATCGTTCTCACCCTGCATCACAAGCGAGACGTGAAGCGTCAGAGTATCAGCCGCCAGGTGCAGCGCACCCGCGCCGAATCGGTCGAACTCGTGGACGTCGAGACGGGGAGGGGGCTGTCGTGACCATCGGCCTCTCCCACTACCTCACCGTCGCCGCGATCCTGTTCACGCTCGGCATTTTCGGCATCTTCCTCAACCGCAAGAACGTGATCGTCATCCTGATGTCGATCGAGCTGATGCTGCTTGCCGTGAACCTGAACCTCGTCGCCTTCTCGGCCTTCCATGCCGATCTCGTCGGGCAAATCTTCGCCATGATCGTGCTTACGGTGGCGGCGGCCGAGGCGGCCATCGGGCTCGCCATCGTCGTGGTCTATTTCCGCAATCGCGGCACCATCGACGTCGCCGAGATCGACCTACTCAAGGGCTGAGCCGCAAGACCGATGTATCAAGCCATCCTCTTCCTCCCCCTTGCCGGCGCGCTGTTCGCCGGGCTGCTCGGTCCGTTCGCCGGCGCGCGCGCTTCCGAGGTTGTGACCACGACGCTCGTGCTGATTGCGGCGCTCCTGTCCTGGATTGGCTTCTACGAGGTGGCGATCGGGGGCCACGAACAGCGCATCGAGCTTGCCCGCTTCATCGTCTCGGGCGACCTCAAGGCGATTTGGTCGCTTCGCATCGACACGCTGACCGCTGTGATGCTGGTGGTCGTTACCACGGTCTCGGGCCTCGTGCATCTCTACTCCATCGGCTACATGGAAGAGGATGACGGCAGGCCGCGCTTCTTCGCGTATCTCTCGCTCTTCACCTTCGCCATGCTCGCGCTGGTCACGGCCGACGACTTCGTCCAGCTCTTCTTCGGCTGGGAGGGGGTGGGACTCGCCTCCTATCTCCTGATCGGCTTCTGGTATCACAAGCCGTCGGCGAACGCGGCCGCCATCAAGGCCTTCATCGTCAACCGCGTCGGCGATTTCGGCTTCGCGCTCGGCATCTTCGCCGTGTTCACCCTGTTCCAGTCGGTGCAATACGATGCGGTCTTCGCCTCCGCCCCCGACCATGCCGGCGAAACCATGCAATTCCTCTGGATGCGCGTCG
Source organism: Methyloceanibacter sp. (assembly GCA_035715445.1). Classification (GTDB taxonomy): domain Bacteria; phylum Pseudomonadota; class Alphaproteobacteria; order Rhizobiales; family Methyloligellaceae; genus Methyloceanibacter. Next base: position 34,541 of record DASTKZ010000110.1, on the reverse strand, counting down.
ATGCGCTGACCCTGATCTGCCTCCTTCTGTTCATGGGCGCGATGGGCAAGTCGGCGCAGTTCCTGCTCCACACCTGGCTGCCCGACGCCATGGAGGGCCCCACTCCAGTCTCGGCCCTGATCCACGCAGCGACCATGGTCACCGCCGGCGTATTCATGGTGGCGCGGCTTTCGCCCCTGTTCGAGCTTGCGCCGATCGCGCTTAACGTCGTCGCCATCGTCGGCGCCACGACCGCCTTCTTCGCCGCGACCGTCGGTCTCGTGCAGAACGACATCAAACGGGTCGTGGCCTATTCGACCTGCTCGCAGCTCGGCTACATGTTTGCGGCCGAAGGCGTCGGCGCCTATGGCGCGGGCATGTTCCACCTCTTCACCCACGCTTCCTTCAAGGCGCTCCTCTTCCTCGGCGCCGGCGCCGTCATCCATGCGCTCCACCACGAGCAGGACCTCCGCCGCATGGGGGCGCTGCGCAAGGTGCTGCCCTTCACCTGGGCGATGATGCTGATCGGCACGCTCTCGCTCACCGGCTTCCCCTTCACCGCGGGCTTCGTCTCCAAGGACGCCATCATCGAGGCGACCTATGCCGCGCACAGCTCAGTCGGCACTTACGCGTTCGTTCTCACGCTGACCGCCGCGGTGCTGACCTCGTTCTATTCCTGGCGACTGATGTTCCTCGCCTTCGAGGGAAAGCCGCGCCAGCCGAAGGAGGTTCTCGCCCACACCCATGAGCCGCCTTTGACCATGGGCATTCCGCTGGCGCTCCTTGCTCTTGGTGCGCTGCTCACGGGCGGGCTATTCGCGCATCTCTTCATCGGGACAGGCCAGGCCGAGTTCTGGCGCGGCTCGCTCGTCACCCATGAGGGCGCGCACCATGACGTCCCCGTTTGGCTACTGGCCGCGCCGACGCTCGCCATGGCCGCCGGCTTCGTCACGGCTTGGTATTTCTACATCACCAACCCGCTCGTGCCCTTCGGCCTCGCCAAGCGCTTCCGCGGCGCCCATCAGTTCCTGCTCAACGCCTGGTATTTCGATGCGCTCTACGACGCGCTGTTCGTCCGACCCGCTCAGCGGCTCGGCCGCTTCCTGTGGAAGACCGGCGACGGCGCCATCATCGACGGAATCGGCCCCGACGGCATCGCCGCCCGCGTCATCGACATCGCCAACCGCGCCATCAGGCTCCAGACCGGCTACATCTATCACTACGCCTTCGTCATGCTGATCGGCGTGGCGCTGCTCATCACCTATTTCCTCTTTACCGGGGGAGGGATGAAGCCATGAGCTACGGCTGGCCGATCCTCTCCACCATCACCTTCCTGCCGCTGCTCGGCGCGCTTCTCATATGCCTCTTGCGCGGCGCCGACGAGGCTGCGTTCCGCAATGCCCGCTTCGTCGCGCTGTGGACGACGCTCATCACTTTCGCCGTGTCGCTCATCCTCTTGCGCGACTTCGATCCGCTGACCGCGCAGTTCCAATTCGTCGAGCTTAGGCCGTGGCTCGGACCGATCAGCTTTCACATGGGGGTGGACGGCATTTCGCTCCCGTTCGTGCTGCTCACCACCTTCCTGATGCCGCTCTGCATCCTGGCGAGCTGGGTTGCGATCACCGAGCGCGTCAAGGAGTATATGATCGCCTTCCTCGTGCTCGAGACGTTGATGCTCGGTGTCTTCACCTCGCTCGACTTGGTTCTCTTCTATCTCTTCTTCGAGGGCGGGCTGATCCCGATGTTCCTCATCATCGGGGTGTGGGGCGGCCAGCGCCGCGTCTATGCGAGCTTCAAGTTCTTCCTCTACACGCTCGCGGGCTCGCTTTTGATGCTGCTTGCCATCATGGCGATCTATTGGGAGGCGGGCACGACCGACATTCCGGTCCTGCTGACGCATGCCTTCCCGCCGGAAATGCAGAAATGGCTCTGGTTCGCCTTCCTCGCTTCCTTCGCCGTGAAGCTCCCGATGTGGCCGGTGCACACCTGGCTCCCCGACGCCCATGTCGAGGCGCCGACGGCGGGCTCCGTCATCCTCGCCGGCATCCTCTTGAAGATGGGCGGCTACGGTTTTCTGCGCTTCTCGATCCCGATGTTCCCGCTCGCCTCGGCCGAGTTCGCGCCGCTCATCTTCGCGCTCTCCGTCGTCGCCATCATCTACACCTCGCTGGTGGCGCTGGCGCAGGAAGACGTGAAGAAGCTGATCGCCTATTCCTCCGTCGCCCATATGGGCTTCGTCACCATCGGCGTGTTCACCCTCACGATGCAGGGCCTCCAGGGCGGCATCTTTCAGATGCTGTCGCACGGCATCGTCTCGGCCGCGCTCTTCCTCTGCGTCGGCGTGATATACGACCGCATGCACACGCGGGAGATTGCCGCCTTCGGCGGCCTTGCCGACCGCATGCCGCTCTATGCCTTCTGCTTCATGGTCTTCACCTTGGCCAATGTCGGACTGCCCGGCACGAGCGGCTTCGTCGGCGAGTTCTTGAGCCTGACCGGCGCCTTCCGCATCAACACCTGGGTCGCGTTCCTCGCCACGACCGGCGTCATTCTGTCGGCGGCCTACGCGCTTTGGCTCTACCGCCGCATCATCTTCGGCAAGCTGGAGAAGGCGAGCCTGAAAGCGATTGCCGACCTCACCTGGCGCGAGGCCGTGGTGATGGCGCCGCTCGTCGTGCTGACGATCCTGTTCGGCTTCTACCCGGCACCGGTTCTCGACGTGTCCGCCGTCTCGGTCGAAGCCCTGATCAAGGGCTTCAACGCAAGCCTTGCCGCCGCCGAGCAAGCGCGCCTCGCTTTGGCGCCGTAGGGAGCGCGGGCCATGTCCCACCTCAACGACATCGCCGCGACGCTCCCGGAGATCATTCTGGCGAGCGGCGCCATGGCGCTCCTCATGCTCGGCGTCTTCGCACGGAAGGCAAGCGGCGAGTTCATCCTCTGGGTCGCCGTTGGGCTGTTGGCGTTCGCGGGTTTCTTCGTGGCGAGCAGCTCCGGCACTGCAACCGCATTTGGCGACAGTTTCATCGTCGATCCCTTCGCCCGGATGATGAAGCTGTTGACGCTCGCCGGCGCCGCCGTCGCGCTCCTCATGTCGGCCGATTACTGGCGCGCAGAGGGCGGTCTGAAATTCGAGTATCCGGTGCTGGTCCTCTTTGCCGCGACCGGCATGCTGATGATGATCTCGGCGAACGACCTGATCGCGCTCTACGTCGGTCTCGAGTTGCAGAGCCTCACGCTCTATGTGGTCGCCGCCTTCAACCGCGACTCGGCGCGCTCGGCCGAAGCGGGTCTCAAATACTTCGTCCTCGGCGCGCTCTCCTCGGGCATGCTGCTTTACGGCGCATCGCTCGTTTACGGCTTCACCGGATCGACCAACTTCGCGGTGATCGCCGCTTCGGTGCAACCTTCCGGCGCCAATATCGGGCTGATCTTCGGACTCGTGTTCTTGATGGCGGGCTTCGCCTTCAAGATCTCGGCCGTGCCGTTCCATATGTGGACGCCCGACGTCTATGAAGGCGCGCCGACGCCGGTCACGGCCTTCTTTGCCGCAGCCCCCAAGCTCGCCGCCATGGCGCTCACGGTCCGCGTGCTCATCGCCGCGTTCCCGGCGGTGACGACCGAGTGGCGCCAGATCGTGGTGTTTCTCGCGATCGCCTCGATGGCGCTCGGCGCGTTTGCCGCCATCGGTCAGACCAACATCAAGCGCCTGATGGCCTATAGCTCGATCGGACACATGGGTTACGCGCTGGTCGGCCTTGCCGCGGGGACCGCCGAAGGCGTCGCCGGCGTCGTCTTCTATCTTGCGATCTATCTCGCCATGACGCTCGGGACCTTCGCCTGCATCCTCGCCATGCGTCGCGGCGGCCGCATGGTCGAAGACATCGACGCCCTGTCGGGCCTCTCCCGCACCAATCCGGCGATGGCTTTCCTATTGGCGATGCTGCTGTTTTCGCTCGCCGGCATTCCGCCCCTTGCGGGATTCTTTGCCAAGTTCTACGTGTTCCTCGCCGCCATCCATGCGGGCCTTTACGCGCTCGCGGTGATCGGCGTGCTCTTGAGCGTGGTGGGGGCCTACTACTATCTCCGCATCATCAAGATTATGTATTTCGATGCTCCCGCTGAGCGTTTCGAGCCGATGCCGTTGACGCTTGCCGCGGCGCTCGGTTTGAGCGGGATCTTTGTCCTCGTCTATTCCGTTTATCCTGCACCCTTGGTCGACGCGGCCGGACTGGCAGCTAAGTCACTGTTTTAAATGGTATCTTTTACATCTTCATCGCCGAAATTGCCGAGCGGCTACCGGCTGCTCAGGATGGAAACGGTTGACTCGACCAATGCCGAGGCGCGGCGGCGCGCCAAGGTTGGCGAACCGGGACCACTTTGGATTTGGTCGGCGCGGCAGTCGCAGGGCCGCGGCCGGGGAGGGCGCGAATGGATCTCGCGTCCCGGCAATCTGTTCGCGAGCCTGCTGATCGGCGTGAACGCGCCGCAGCGCGTCGCGGGCCAGATCGCGCTCCTCGCCGGAGTTATCGCTTACGATACGATCGCCAAGCTGATCGCTTATGAGGGAAGGTCCGAGCTCCTGCTCAAATGGCCGAACGACATCCTGCTCGCCGGCGAGAAGCTCGCGGGCGTCCTTCTCGAGAATGTCGGGAGCACGGTCGAGAACCGTTCGGTCGTGGTGATCGGCACCGGGATCAATCTCGCAAGCCACCCCGAGGATCTGCCGCAACCGGCGATCAGCCTCGGCGCCTACGACATCATGGTGACACCGGGGGACGCGCTCGAAGTGCTGGCCGCAACGACGCATGAGTGGCTCGCACGCTGGGGAGAGGGGTCCTGCTTTCCGACCATCCGCCGCGCCTGGCTCGACCGCGCCGGTCCCGCCGGCAGACCTTTGCGCGTGAAGGTGGAAGGCGAGGAGACCGAGGGCGTGTATGGCGGCCTCGATGCCGACGGCGCGCTCCGGCTGATGACGCCCGAGGGTGAGTACCGCATCGCCGCCGGCGATGTCTTCTTTTTGAGCTAATAGGTCTCGCCCGCGAGAATGTCGCGCAAATCGCACGCACCGAAAGCCGATTTCGTTTTCCTCCCGCTCGGCGGCGTGGGCGAAATCGGCATGAATCTCTACCTCTACGGTTACGGACCTGAGGGCGACCGCGAATGGCTCATCGTCGATATGGGCGTCACCTTCGGCGGCGAGCAGGAGCCCGGCATCGATGTGATCCTTCCCGACATTCGCTTCATCGAGGAAGAGCGGCACAATATCGCCGGGCTCCTTCTCACCCACGCCCATGAGGATCATTTCGGCGCCGTGACCGATCTCTGGCCCGCTCTCGCCGGGATCCCCGTCTACGCCACGCCCTTCACCGCCGAGATGCTGAAATCCAAGCTCACCGAGATCGGCCTCGTCAACGGCTTCCCCTTGCAGGTCATCCCCATGGGCGATCGCCGCAAGATCGGCCCGTTCGATGTCGAGCTGATCAGCATGTCCCATTCGATACCGGAGCCTTCCGCCGTCGTGATCCGCACGCCGCTCGGCGCCGCACTCCATACCGGCGACTGGAAGCTCGACGACAATCCGCTGACCAGCACCCCGACCGATTCGGCACGGCTGAAGGCGCTCGGCAACGACGGCATCGCGGCGCTCATCTGCGATTCGACCAACGCCATCCGCGACGGCGTGTCGCCTTCGGAGGCCGACGTGGCGGTCGTCCTGGCGCGGCTGATCCGCGAGGCGCCGAGGAGGGTCGCCGTCACGACCTTCGCCTCGAACGTCGCCCGTCTCGGCTCCGTCGCCAAGGCCACCCGCGCCGCCGGCCGCGAGCTTGTCGTCGTCGGCCGGGCCATGCTCCGCGTGATCGAAGCGGCGCAGGCGACCGGCTATCTCGACCCCAATCTCAATTTTCACGACGAAACCGTCTTCGCCAAGCTCCCGCCGCGCAAGGTCGTCGCCTTGTGCACGGGGAGCCAGGGTGAGCCGCGCGCCGCGCTCGCGCGCATCGCCCAAGGCGAGCATCCCAATGTCGAACTCGAAAAGGGCGACCGGGTGATCTTTTCCTCGCGCACCATCCCCGGCAACGAAAAGGCCGTGTCGCGCGTGCAGAACGGCTTGGCGGATTTGGGCACCGAGGTCATCACCGACCAAGACGCGGCCGTTCACGTCTCGGGGCACCCCCGCCGCGGCGAGCTCACGCAGCTCTACGGCTGGGTCAAACCCGGCATCGCCATTCCGATGCACGGCGAGGGCCGGCATCTCGAAGCTCACGCCAGACTCGCCGAGAGCCTCGGCGTCGAGCAGGTCGTCAGGGCGCGCAACGGCACCATGGTGCGGCTCCTGCCCGGGCCCGCTGAAATCATCGACGACGTTCCGGTCGGGCGGCTCTACCGCGACGGCACCATCCTCACCCGCGCCGACGACGGCCAGGTGCGCGAGCGCCGCAAGCTGAGCTTCGCCGGTTCCGTCGCGGTCTCGTTGGTGCTGTCGGAGAAGGGTGTGCTGCTCGCCGAACCGGAGATCGCGCTCACCGGCCTTCCTCCCGCCGACGCGCAAGGAACGCCGTTCGCCGAGATTGTCCGCGGCGCGGTGACCGGCACGATAGAAAGCATCCCGCGCCCGAAGCGAAAGGACCAGGCGCTCGTGAGCGACGCCGTCCGCCGCAGCGTTCGCGCCGCGGTGAACCAGGCCTGGGGCAAGAAGCCCATGTGCTCGGTCCTTGTGACGATGTTATAGACTTGGCGGACCGTGACCCGCCGAACGGAGTTGATGAAATGATCGGCCGCCTGAACCATGTTGCCATCGCCGTGCCCGACCTCGCGGCGGCAACGCAAGTCTATCGCGACACACTTGGCGCGCGCGTGTCCGAGGCGGTGGATCAGCCCGACCACGGCGTGACCACCGTGTTCATCGAGCTTCCCAACACCAAGATCGAGCTGCTCGGCGAGCTCGGCGAGGGCTCGCCGATCGCCGGGTTCCTGGAGCGGAACCCCAATGGCGGGATTCACCATCTCTGCTACGAGGTCCCCGACATCATCGCCGCGCGCGACAGGCTGGTCGCGCAAGGCGCGCGCGTGCTGGGACAGGGCGAACCCAAGATTGGCGCGCACGGCAAGCCAGTGCTGTTCCTGCACCCCAAGGATTTTTGCGGGACGCTGGTTGAACTCGAGGAGGCGTAAGCGATGACGCTCGCTTTCGCGGCCGCGATCTACTTCATCATCTGGTGGATCGTGCTGTTCGCCATGCTGCCGATCGGCGTCCGCACCTCCGAGGAAGCGGGCGAGAAGGCCTCGCCGGGTACCGCCGAGAGCGCCCCGCATATGCCGAATCTGCTGCCGAAAATGGTCGCGACGACCGTTCTCTCAACCATCATCTTCGCCGCGCTCTACACCATCATCGTGCATCACGTGATCACGCTCGACGACATTCCGTTCTTTCCGCGCTACGAGCGCGTGCAGTAGACTGCACCTTGCGGGTGCCGCATCGCGGGCAAAAAAAGCAAGGCCGAACCGGCCTTGCTTTTAGTAACTCACTCCTTGTCTCCTAAGCCATCAAGGCTCGCTCGTCGTGACGACCATCAAGATTTGCTGGCTTGAAGCGGCTGCGCCCTTCCGGCGCGCCTGGAGTTACTTCCTCCCAAGACTTGGACCGTGTCCAATCTCAACGCCCGGCGTCGAGATCCGACCGGTCCCGAACTCTTCCAGCGTTGTGCGCGGCACCCTACGCTAGCCGCGCCAAATTGTCACCACGATTGTGACAAAGGGCGCCGCCCTCGTGTCCGGCTATAGCGACGCCGCCGCGCCAAGCCTAAGCTCAAGAAATCGCGGAGCTTTGCGGCGTCATCCTACGTCCATCGCGATTCGAATGAAGGCGCGCGGGCCGCATTGGCAAAGCCCGCGGTCGGCCGGTCCGCGCGGGCCTTGCGCTGACGCGCCTCGTGATTCCCTAAGTCCGCTTCCCAGCATTGCTTACGCGCGCGAAAGTAAGCTATTAGCCGCGACGGGGCCGGCGGGGAGGGGAGCACCCTCCGCGTAAGGCAGGGTTGCTTCCACCGCGGGCGGCGCGACCGCCCCAAACCGCCAATAAATGGTGCCAATGCGCCTCAGCCGGTACTTTCTCCCGCTTCTCCGCGACGATCCGAAAGAGGCCGAGCTCGTCTCGCATCGGCTCATGCTCCGGGCGGGTCTCGTTCGCCAGGCCAGCGCCGGCATCTACTCGTGGCTTCCCTTGGGTTTTCGCGTTCTCAAGAAGATCGAGCAGATCGTGCGCGAAGAACAGGACCGCGCCGGGGCTCTCGAGCTTCTAATGCCGACCATCCAGCCGGCCGAGCTGTGGCAGGAGAGCGGCCGCTACGAAGTTTACGGCAAGGAGATGCTCCGCATCAGCGACCGCCATGAGCGCGAAATGCTCTACGGGCCCACCAACGAGGAGCTGATCACGGCGATCTTCCGCGACGCCGTGAAGTCTTACAAAGATCTGCCGCGCATCCTCTATCACATCCAATGGAAGTTCCGCGACGAGATCAGGCCGCGCTTCGGCGTGATGCGCGGGCGCGAATTCCTCATGAAGGACTCCTATTCCTTCGATCTCACCGTCGAAGACTCGCGCAAATCCTACAACAAGATGTTCGTCTCTTATCTGCGGACCTTCGCCCGCATGGGGCTGAAATCCGTGCCGATGGTGGCCGAGACCGGGCCGATCGGCGGAAACCTGAGCCACGAATTCATCATCCTCGCCGAGACCGGAGAGAGCGAGGTCTTTTGTCATCGCGATCTCGTCCGGCTCGATCCGCCTGGCGCCGATATCGGCTATGACAGCGATCTGTCGGCTGTGGTTGACGCCTTCACCGGCAAATACGCCGCGACTTCCGAGAAGCACGATGCCGCGCGCTTCGCCCGCGAAGTGCCCGAGAAGGATCGCGTCACCGCCCGCGGCATCGAGGTCGGACACATCTTCTTCTTCGGGACCAAATATTCGGAAGCGATGGGCTGCAAGGTGCAAGGGCCGGACGGGGGACTCGTGCCGGTGCAGATGGGCTCTTACGGCGTTGGCGTGTCGCGGCTCGTCGGCGCCATCATCGAGGCCTCGCACGACGAGGCCGGCATCATCTGGCCGCAGGCCGTGGCGCCGTTCGATATCGGGCTTATCAACGTGAAAACGGGCGACGCCGCGACTGATGCGGCGTGCGAGGTCTTTTACGAGAAGCTCCAGGCGGCGGGCTTGAGCGTGCTTTACGACGATCGCGACGACCGGGCAGGGGCCAAATTCGCCGCCATGGACTTGATCGGTCTCCCTTGGCAGGTCATCTTCGGGCCGAAGGGCGTTGCCTCGGGCGAAGTTGAGGTGAAAGAGCGCGCGACCGGCGCCCGCCATAGTCTTACCTTCGAATCCGCCTTAAATCGCCTGGTTCAATCCGCGAGCGAAAGAACAAGGTAACCGCATGAGCGCTGAAACCGGGACGCGAGCCTTTGCCCCTTTCGAGTGGATGGTGGCGCTGCGTTACTTGCGGGCGCGCCGCAAGGAGGGCTTCATCTCGGTCATCGCCGGCTTCTCCTTCATCGGCATCATGCTTGGCGTCGCCACGCTCATCATCGTGATGGCGGTGATGAACGGCTTCCGCCAGGAGCTGTTCAACAAGATGCTCGGACTGAATGGCCATGTCGTCGTGCATAGCCTCTCGAACTTCACCGACTACGACGACGTGGCGGCACGGGTCCGCGCCGTGCCCGGCGTCAAATTCGCGCTTCCCCTCGTCGAAGGGCAGGTGATGATCTCGACGCCTTCGATGTCGAGCGGGGCATTGGTGCGGGGCTTGCGCGAATCCGACCTGAAGCAGCTCAAGGCCATCGCCAACAATATCCGCTTCGGCACGATCGACGGTCTCGATCAGGTTCCGGGCGTCGCCATCGGCACGCGGCTCGCCAACGAACTGAACGTCAAGGTGGGCGACCAGGTTTCGCTGCTCACCCCGCGCGGCGCCGCGACCGCGCTCGGCACCGCCCCCCGGGTCAAGCGCTATCCCGTCGCCGCCATCTTCGAGATTGGCATGTCGGAATACGATGCGAGCATCCTGTTCATGCCGCTCAACGAAGCGCAGCTCTACTTCAACCAGCCCGGCATGGTGACCGTGCTCGAAGTCGTGCTCGATTCCCCCGACGACGTCGCCAAGCTCGCGCCGGACATCGTCAGCGCCGGCGGCTCGAGCACCTATGTCACGGACTGGCGCCAGCGGAACGCGACCTTTTTCACCGCGCTGCAGGTCGAGCGCAACGTCATGTTCCTCATCCTCACCCTCATCGTGCTCGTCGCCGCGCTCAACATCATTTCGGGCCTGATCATGCTAGTGAAGGACAAGGGCCACGATATCGCCATCCTGCGCACCATGGGCGCCACCCGCGCCGCTGTCATGCGCATCTTCTTCATCACCGGCGCGAGCATCGGCATCGTCGGCACGCTTGCCGGGCTTCTGCTCGGCGTGTTCGTCTGCGCCAATATCGAGCGCTTGCGCGAGTTTATCGGCTGGCTGACCAACACCGAGCTCTTCGCGCCGGAGCTCTACTACCTCACGCAGCTGCCGGCCGAGATGGACTCAGGCGAAACGGCGTCGGTCGTCATCATGGCGCTCGTGCTGTCGATCCTCGCCACGCTTTATCCCTCCTGGCGGGCCTCGCGGCTCGATCCCGTCGAAGCGCTGCGTTACGAGTAGGGCGCGAAAGTGGACAGCAAGATGTCGCCGGTGCTTCGACTTGAGCGGCTCGAGCGGGCCTACACCCAAGGCAATCGCCGCATCGACGTCTTGAAGGGCGCCTCCGCCTCGTTCTCGCCCGGGGAAACCGTCGCGCTGCTCGGGCCGTCGGGCGCGGGCAAATCGACGCTGCTCCATATCGCGGGACTGCTCGAACGTGCCGACAGTGGCCAGGTCCTCATCAACGGCATCGATTGCGCCCAGCTTTCCGACACCGAGCAGACCCGCATGCGGCGCATCGAGGTCGGCTTCGTCTATCAGTTCCATCATCTCTTGCCCGAGTTCTCGGCGCTCGAGAATGTGGTGCTGCCGCAGCTCATTCTCGGTGCGAGCCGCGACAAGGCCGAGGCGAGGGCGAAGGATCTGCTCGGCTCGCTCGGTCTCGACGAGCGGTGGGATCATCGCCCGGCGCAGCTCTCGGGCGGCGAGCAGCAGCGCGTCGCCATTGCCCGCGCAGTTGCCAACGGTCCCAAGGTGCTTCTCGCCGACGAGCCGACCGGCAATCTTGATCCGCCGACCGCCGAGCGCGTGTTCGAGCAGCTCCTGAAGCTCGTGCGCCAGTCGGGCGTGGCCGCGGTCATTGCGACCCACAATCTCGATCTCGCCGCGCGCATGGACCGCACCCTTCGCCTCATGGACGGGCGCCTCGTCGAGGAGGAACTGGTGGTGGCGAGGGCGGAGATCGCGCGCCGGTAGCCCGTTCCGTCTTGATCGGAACAAAATAAGAACATAGATTAAGCCGGTCCCCGGAAAGCGGGGATAAAGCCGCGGCGGCCGCCGCCCAGGCCTTCGGTCGGACAGGCGAATCCTCCAGGCTTGAGCACGGCAGGCGGCGAGAGGCAGGACGGCAGGGCATGGCGAGCGAGCAGAAGCCCTTCGTGCATCTTCGGGTGCACTCGGCCTATTCGCTGCTTGAGGGCGCGCTCACGGTCGAGAAACTCGCAGGCCTCGCACGCGCCGAAGCTGCGCCCGCGCTCGCGCTCACCGATACCGACAATCTTTTCGGCGCGCTCGAATTCTCCGAGGCGCTTGCCAAGGAAGGCGTGCAGCCGATCACCGGCATGACGCTCTCGCTCGCCTTCGCTTCGTTACCCGCAAGCCCGCTCCCGGGCGGCGAGCATCAGAGGCCGCAGGCCGATGGGCGAATCGCGCTGCTCGCCAAGGACGCGCAAGGCTATGCCAATCTCATGAATCTCTCGACCGCGGCCCATTTCGCCGCGAGCGAAACCGGGGAGACGGTCACTTTCATTGCCGATCTGGCCGCGCGGGCGGAAGGTCTCATCGCGCTCAGCGGCGGACTTGAAGGACCGATCGACCGAAGCCTCGCCGAAGGCAATAGCGAGCTTGCCCGCGAGCGCGCCGAGGAGCTCAAGCGCATTTTCGGCGATCGGTTTTACATCGAGCTCCAGCGCCACGGGCTGACCCAGCAGCGCACGGTCGAGCCCCTTCTGCTCGCGCTCGCCTACGACCTCGACATTCCCATTGTTGCGACCAACGAGCCCTATTTCGCGAGCGGAGACGATTTCGAGGCGCATGACGCGCTGCTCTGCATCGCCGAAGGAAGCTATGTCACCGTTGACGACCGGCGCCGCTTGAGCCCGGAGCATTGCTTCAAGACCGGCGAGGCGATGCGGAAGCTCTTCGCCGATCTGCCCGAAGCGCTCGACAACACGATCGAGATCGCGCGCCGCTGCGCCTATCGGCCACTTCAGCGCCAGCCGATCCTCCCGCCGTTCTTGACGGGGGTAGAAGCGCCGGAGCAGCGCGCCGAGACCGAAGCGGCGGAGCTGAGGCGCCAGTCCGAGCAGGGTCTCAAAGAGCGGATCGCCCGGCATGGCGTGGCTGAAGGCTTCGACCAGGCCGTCTATGCCGAGCGGCTTGCCTTCGAGCTCGATCTCATCACCCGCATGAACTATCAGGGCTACTTTCTCATCGTTGCCGATTTCATCAAATTCGCGAAGGCGCAAAGTATTCCTGTCGGGCCCGGGCGCGGCTCGGGCGCGGGCTCGCTCGTGGCCTATGCGCTCACCATCACCGATCTCGACCCGATCCGCTTTGGTCTCCTGTTCGAGCGCTTTTTGAATCCGGAGCGCGTGTCGATGCCCGATTTCGACATCGACTTCTGCCAGGACCGGCGCGACGAAGTGATCGCCTATGTGCGCGATCGCTACGGCGCGCACCGTGTTGCCCACATCATCACCTTCGGCAAGCTTCAGGCTCGCGCCGTGCTCCGCGACGTGGGCCGCGTGTTGCAGATGCCTTATGGACAGGTTGACCGCCTGTGCAAGCTCGTGCCGATGAACCCGGCAAACCCCGTCACCCTGGCGCAAGCCATCGCCGGCGAGCCCCGGCTCCAGGAGGCGCGCGACGCCGAGCCGATCGTGGCCAAGCTGCTCGATATCGGCCAGCGCCTCGAAGGCCTCTATCGCCATGCCTCGACCCATGCCGCGGGCGTGGTCATCGCCGACCGTCCCTTGAGCGACCTCGTGCCGCTCTATCGCGACGCCCGCGCCCAACTTCCGGCGACCCAGTTCAGCATGAAATGGGCCGAGGCCGCGGGCCTCGTGAAGTTCGATTTCCTCGGCCTCAAGACCCTCACCGTGATCGAAACCGCGCGGAAGCTGATCGCGGGGCGGGGAATTGAGGTCGATCCGGTGCTGCTGCCGCTCGACGATGCGGCGACCTACACGCTCCTGCAAAAGGGCGACACGGTCGGGGTGTTCCAGCTCGAAGGTCAAGGCATGCGCGATGCCCTGCGCAAGCTCAAGCCCGACCGCTTCGAGGACATCATCGCGATCGTGGCGCTCTACCGGCCGGGACCGATGGACAACATCGATTCCTACGTGAACCGAAAGCACGGACGCGAAATCATCGAGACGCTTCATGCCACCATCGCGCCGATCCTGAACGAGACTTACGGCGTCATCATCTACCAGGAGCAGGTGATGCAGATCGCGCAGGTGCTGTCGGGCTTCTCGCTCGGCGAGGCCGATCTCCTGCGCCGCGCCATGGGCAAGAAAATCAAGAAGGAAATGGCGGCGCAGAAATCCCGCTTCGTCGAAGGGGCGGTCGCGAACGGTGTCGATCGCGCCCGCGCCGAATACATCTTCGAGCTTGTGGCGAAATTCGCCGGCTACGGCTTCAACAAGTCGCACGCCGCGGGCTACGCCTTGATCGCCTACCAGACGGCCTATCTCAAGGCCAACTATCCGAGCGAGTTCCTCGCAGCCTCGATGACCCTCGATATGGGCAACGCCGACAAGCTCAGCGGTTTCGCCCAGGAAGCGCGGCGTCTCGGCATCACAATCGAGCCTCCGGCGATCAACCGTTCGGACGTGGACTTCCTGCCGAGCGGAAACGCGATCCGCTATTCGCTCGCGGCGCTGAAGAATGTCGGCCGCCAGGCCGTCGTGCATCTTATCGAGGAGCGCGCGGCGCATGGCCCCTTCGCCGACGTCTCGGATTTTGCCCGGCGCATCAACCCGCGCCTCATCAACAAGCGCGCCTTGGAGACGCTCGCCGCTGCGGGCGCTCTCGATGAACTGGGGATCGATCGCGCCACGGCCTTCGCCAATGTCGATCGCATCATCGCCGCGGGAAACCGGTCCCTGGAAACGACCGCCGAGGGCCAGAACGACCTATTTTCAGGCGCCGCCCACGCCCCGCCGGCCATCGACCTCCGCGGCGCGAAGCCATGGGTGCCGACCGACAAGCTCTCGCGCGAATTCGAGGCCGTCGGCTTCTTCCTCACCGGCCATCCCCTCGACGACTACAAGGACGTGCTCGAGGCGTTCGGCGCCGAGACGTGGGTGGAGTTTGCCGCCAAGGCGCGGTTGCGCCGCATCGTTGGGACGCTTGCCGGCACCGTGCTTCATGCCCGCGAGCGCAAGGGCAAGACCGGCAACGCTTACGCCTTCGTCGCCTTCTCCGACCCGACCGGCCAGTTCGAGGCGGTGGTGTTCTCCGAGGCGCTCTCCGCGTCACGCTCTCTGCTCGAAACTGGCACCCCGGTTCTCCTCGACGTCGAAGCCGAGGCCGACGGCGAAACCGTCAAGGTGAGGGTCCAGCGCATTGCCTCGCTCGACCGGGCCGCCGAAGCGCGCCATGACGGCATGAAGATCTATGTCGAGGACATTCGCGCCTTGAAGCCCCTCGCCGAGCAAGTGGGGCCGGCAGGCGGGCAGGGGCAGTTTCGCCTCGTGCTGCGCCTCGACGATCTGAGCAGCGAGGTCGAGTTCGTCATGCCGCAAGGGATCGACTCGACCCCGAAGCAGAGGAGCGCGCTGAAACTCGTGGCCGGGATCGCTGCGATCAGCGAGCTTTGAGGCTCTCGCGGGCCTCGATTTCTCGAAAGCGCGGCCCTTGCCAAGGCGGAATGCGCTCCCTATAAACCGCACCATCTCACACGCGGGATGCGTCGCTTGGGCTTTCCAGTTCCTTGCGCTCGCTCCGGTGACTTTGGGCCTTAAACAGCCCGGTCTTCCCATCCGCGGCGGCAGAACCGGAATAAGGAGTTCGCAGTCCAATGGCACTGCCCAATATCACTATGCGCCAGCTGCTAGAAGCCGGTGTTCATTTCGGTCATCAGACCCATCGCTGGAACCCGAAGATGGCGCCGTTCATCTACGGCTCCCGCAACAACATTCACATCATCGACCTCACGCAAACCGTGCCGCTTCTGCATCAGGCGCTGCTCACCATTTCCGACGTCGTGGCCAAAGGCGGCCGCGTCCTCTTCGTCGGCACCAAGCGGCAGGCCTCGGAGGCCGTGGCCGATGCCGCGAAATCCTGCGCGCAGTATTTCGTCAATCATCGCTGGCTCGGCGGCACGCTGACCAATTGGCGGACGATCTCAAACTCGATCAAGCGGCTCAAGTCGCTCGAGGAGATGCTGCAGGGCGAGGCTCACGGTCTCACCAAGAAAGAGATGCTCCAGCTCACCCGCGAGAAGGAGAAGCTCGAGCGGTCCCTCGGCGGCATCAAGGACATGGGGGCGCTTCCCGATCTCATGTTCGTCATCGACACGAACAAGGAGTCGATCGCCATTGCCGAGGCGCGCAAGCTGAACATGCCGGTGGTCGCGGTGGTGGACTCAAATTGCGATCCCGACGGCATCAGCCATCCCATCCCCGGCAACGACGACGCAGGCCGCGCCATCACCCTCTATTGCGACCTGGTCGCCCGCGCGGCGATCGACGGCATCGAGCGGGCGCAAGGCGCAGTCGGCACCGATCTCGGCGCAGCCGAGGAGCCGATCGCCGAGCAAGCGCTCGAAGGCGAAGGCGAGGGCGAGGCGCCCGCGCGGAAGGCCGATGCTCGTCCGCGCAAGCGGCAAGAGCGCGGCGATGCCAGGGGGGCTCCGCGCGGCAGGGGCGACGGCAGGAAGCCCGGCCGGAAGCCAAGGGCGGCGCCTTCGGGCGACAAACAGTAAACGCAGAGGCGACAATGGCGACGATTTCCGCGACTCTGGTGAAGGACCTGCGCGACAAGACCGGCGCGGGCATGATGGATTGCAAGGCCGCGCTCGCCGAGACTGGCGGCGACATGGAGGCCGCGGTCGATTGGCTCAGAGCCAAGGGCCTGGCCAAGGCCGCCAAGAAAGCCGGTCGCGTCGCCGCCGAAGGGCTGATCGGGCTTGCCGCGGACGGGCATGAGGCCGCCCTCGTCGAGGTCAACTCGGAAACCGATTTCGTGGCGCGCAACGCCACCTTCCAGGACATGGCCGCGGGCATTGCCAAGACCGCAATCGGCGCCAAGGGCAACCTCGACAAGTTGATGAACGCGAAGTTCCCGGGCGACAAGGCGACGGTGGCAGACACCATCACGGAGATGATCGGCACGATCGGCGAGAACATGGCGCTCCGCCGCACGGCGTTCCTCTCCGTCAAGAACGGCACGGTGGCAAGCTACATGCACAACACCATGGCGCCGGGGCTCGGCAAGATCGGGGTCATCGTCGCGCTCGAGTCGAAGGGCGATGCGAAGAAGCTTGCGGCGTTCGGCAAGCAGCTTGCCATGCATATCGCCGCGGCCAATCCCCAAGCCGTCGATGTCGAGAGCCTCGACAAGAACACGATCGCGCGGGAGCGCGCCGTGCTGACCGAGCAAGCCAAGGAATCGGGCAAGCCCGCGCCGGTCATCGAGAAGATGGTCGAGGGACGCTTGCGCAAATTCTACGAGGACGTGGTTCTGCTGGCGCAGGCTTTCGTGCACGATCCGGAGACGAAGGTTGCAAACGCCGTGGCCGACGCCGAGAAGGCCGCCGGCGCGCCGATCAAGATCACCGGCTTCCACCGTTTCGCGCTTGGCGAAGGAATCGAGCGCGCGGGCGACGAGGCGGCATAAACGGCATAGGATGGGCGATCGCTAGGCTCCGCGCGAAGGCGGGAGGAAGGTTGATGGCAGGGACGGGAACGGCCAAGAACCTTCGCTATCGCCGGGTGCTGTTGAAGCTTTCGGGCGAGGCGCTTGCCGGCGCCAAGGGTTACGGCATCGATCTCGACGTGCTTGCCCCGATCACGCGTGACATTGCCGCAGCCGCCGAGGCGGGCGCTGAGATCTGCCTCGTCGTCGGCGCCGGCAACATCTATCGCGGCTTGATGGCGTCGGAAGGCGGGATGGACCGGGCGCGGGCCGACTACATGGGCATGCTCGCCACGGTCATGAACGGGCTTGCGCTTCAGACCACGCTCGAGCGCGAAGGCGCTGCGGCGCGCGTCTTGTCGGCCATTCCCATGCCGACCGTGTGCGAGGCCTACATTCGCGACAAGGCGCTCGATCACCTTGCCAAGGGGCGGGTGGTGATCTTCGTCGGAGGCACCGGCAACCCCTATTTCACCACCGACACCGCCGCGGCGCTGAGGGCCGCTGAGATGGGCTGCGAGGCCCTGCTCAAGGCGACGCAGGTGGATGGCGTCTATAGCGCCGACCCGCGCAAGGACCCCCGCGCGCGCCGCTACGACCGGCTTTCCTTTGACGACGTCCTTAAGCAAGATTTGCGCATCATGGACGGGGCCGCGATCGCCCTTGCCCGAGACAACCGGATTCCGATAATTGTGTTTTCCATCAAGAGCCAAGGCAGCTTGCCGGAGGTCTTGAAAGGGAAGGGCGCCTCGACCACCATCGACGGCGGGGCCTAGGTCAGGACATGGGCAGGCAAGCAAGTCCGATTCGGCGGATGCCGGGCTAGGGGCAGGGACGCCAAATGACCCGTTTCGACCTCAAGGAGATCGAGCGCCGCATGCGTGGGGCCCTCGGCGTGCTCAAGCAGGAGTTTGGCGGCCTACGCACCGGCCGCGCCAATGCGGCCATCCTCGACCCCATTACCGTGACCGCCTACGGCAACCCGATGCCGCTCAATCAGCTCGCCACCATCAACGTGCCTGAGCCCCGCCTCATTACCGTGCAGGTCTGGGACCGCAGCCAGGTCGGCGCGGTGGAGCGCGCGATCAGAGAGTCGAGCCTCGGGCTCAACCCCGTGGTCGAGGGCCAACTCTTGCGGCTTCCCATTCCCGAGCTGAACCAGGAGCGGCGCCAGGAAATCGCCAAGGTCGCGCACAAATACGCCGAGCAGGCGCGGGTGTCGGTGCGCAATGTGCGCCGCGACGGCATGGAGCACCTGAAGCGCGCCGAGAAAGAGCACGAGATGGGCAAGGACGAGCACCACACGCTTTCGACCAAGGTGCAAGAATTGACCGACAAGATCATCAAGGAAATCGACGAGGCCCTTGCGAGCAAGGAAGCCGAGATCATGCAGGTTTAACCAGACGGGGCCTTGACATGGCGTTCCCCCTCAACCGGAGCAGCCGATCGTGACGCTTGCGGCCGACGACATTGCTTGGCAGGCGGCCGGAAAACCGGTCGCTCGCCACATTGCAATCATCATGGACGGCAACGGACGCTGGGCCGCCGAGCGCGGCCTGCCGCGGGTCGAAGGTCATCGCCGAGGCGTCGAGAGCGTAAGGCGCACCGTCGAGGCCGCGCTCGAACTCGGCATCGGCTATCTCACCCTGTTCAGTTTCTCCTCGGAGAATTGGACGCGCCCGAAACAGGAGATAAGTGATCTGTTCGGATTGCTGCGCCGCTTTATCCGCCGCGACCTGGCCGATCTCCACAAGAACGGCGTGAGGATCCGCGTGATCGGCACCCGCACCGGGCTCGAAGCCGATCTACTCCGGATGATCGACGACGCCGTCGAGCTGACCAAGAACAACACCGCGCTCAACCTGACCGTCGCCTTCAATTACGGCGCCCGCGACGAGATCGTCCGCGCCGCGCGCCGCATGGCCGAAGCCGCCGCAAGCGGCTCGCTCGATCCTGCCGCGGTGACCGAGGAGCGCTTCGCATCCCTGCTCGACACCGCCGACATCCCCGATCCCGACCTCCTCATTCGCACGAGCGGCGAGCTTCGGCTGTCGAACTTTCTGCTGTGGCAGCTCGCCTATGCCGAGTTCGTGTTCGTCAACACCTATTGGCCGGATTTCTCGCGCGAACAGCTCGAAGCGGCTCTCGCCGAATATCACCGGCGCAGCCGCCGTTTTGGCGGCACCTCGGCACGATCGACCGCGCGGCTCTGACTTCGTGGAATCCGGCGGACAGCGACAAATCGTGCTGCGCATCCTCTCGGCCGCGGCCCTTGCCGCCTTAGCGCTCGCCGCCACGCTCTACAGTCCGTGGACCTTTCTCGCTCTGGTCGTGGTCGGTGCAGCGGTGGTCGCTTGGGAGTGGGGACGGCTCACCCGCGGCGCCAATTTCGATGCCACAACCTTGATTGCAACGGCGAGCGTCGCGGTCCTCGCGGTTTCGGTGGCGCTGAACCGCGCCGGTTACGGCTTCCTTTTGCTTGGCGCTGCCGCGGCTGCGATCTGGTTCTCGCGCGACACGACTTTCAGCCGCCCCTGGGCGATTGCCGGGCTCCTCTACGCCGCGCTTCCGGCCTCGGCTCTAATATGGCTTCGCAGCGATGAAGCCTTCGGTGCCGCCGCCGTGATCTATCTCTTCGCCGTTGCGTGGACCGCCGATACCGCCTCCTACGCCGCCGGACGGCTCATCGGCGGACCGAAGCTCGCGCCCCACATTTCGCCGCACAAGACCTGGAGCGGCTTTATTGCCGGTATCCTCGCGCCCTCGCTCGTCGGCTATATTGCCGCCAGGGCACTGGAGAGCGGCTCGGCCTTGCGGCTTGCGCTCGTGAGCGTGGCCCTTGCCATTGCCTGCCAATTTGGTGATTTGCTCGAGAGCTGGGTCAAGCGCCGCTTTGGCGCCAAGGATTCAAGCCGCCTTATCCCGGGCCATGGCGGCTTGCTCGATCGCATCGATGGATTGATGATGGCGGCCGTGCTTGCCGGTCTCATCGCGCTTCGCGATCCCGCCGCACCCGGCCGCGGTCTTCTTTTTTGGTAGAAGGTCCCTTCGTGTTTCCATCCGCCACCTCAATCCTTGAGATCGAACCGCGCGGCGCGCGCGTGAAGCGTATCTCCGTGCTCGGCGCCACCGGCTCGATCGGCGAAAACACGCTCGACCTCATCGGCCGCGAGCCGTTGGCCTACCGGGTGATCGCGCTCACCGCGGGACACAACGCGGCGCGCCTTGCCGAGCTTGCCATCCGGCATCGGGCCGAGTTCGCGGTGATTGCCGACGCGGACGCCTATCCCGCGTTGCGCCAGGCGCTCTCCGGCACCGGCATCGAGGCGGGTGCGGGCGAGGCGGCGCTGATGGAGGCGGCAAGCCGTCCCGCCGATTGGGTGATGGCGGCGATAGTGGGCGCCGCGGGCTTAAAGCCGACGCTTGAAGCCGTGCGTCAGGGCAGGCTGATCGCGCTCGCCAACAAGGAATGCCTGGTCTCGGCCGGAGACATCTTCATGGCCGAGGTGACGCGCGCCAAGGCGACACTCCTGCCGGTCGATTCCGAACATTCGGCCGCCATGCAAGTGATGGCCGGCGCGAAGGCGGAACGCATCGAGCGCGTTTGCCTCACGGCCTCAGGCGGTCCCTTCCGCAATTGGAGCCTCGACGAGATGAGGGCAGTGCGATCGGAGCAGGCGCTCAATCATCCGAACTGGTCGATGGGACCGAAGGTAACGATCGACTCGGCGACCCTCATGAACAAGGGGCTCGAGCTGCTCGAAGCGCATCATCTGTTCTCGCTGCCTCCGGCGAAGCTCGACGTGCTGATCCACCCGCAATCGATCGTGCACTGCCTCGTTTATCTGAGCGACGGATCGGTGCTCGCGCAAATGTCGAGCCCTGACATGCGGACGCCGATCGCCTACAGCCTCGCCTGGCCGGAACGCATGCATGCGCCGACCAAGCGGCTCGACTTCGCCGAACTCGGCGCGCTCACCTTCGAGGCCCCCGACTTTCAGCGCTTTCCGGCGCTCCGCCTCGCCCGCGACGTCCTCGCTGCGGGCGGAAGCGCGCCGACCGTGCTGAACGCCGCCAACGAGGTCGCGGTCGAGGCCTTTCTTGGAGGCAGAATCGGCTTCCTCTCCATCGCCGCCCTGGTCGAGGCGACGCTCGAATCGAGTATCGGTCTCCTGGGGAGGAGCCGCCGCGGCGTCGAGGACGTGCTTGCGATCGACGCCGAGGCGCGGGCAAGCGCGCGAGGCTTCCTTCCCCGGTTTGCATAAACCCTTGAGAACCACTAAGTAGTCGCAATCAGTCGCTCTAATCGTCCCCCCAAAAGACAGCCCAACTCCCGGTCCCCGGCACGATGTACACGGTCCTCGGCTTCCTGTTCGTCTTAACGGTCGTCGTCTTCTTTCACGAGCTCGGCCATTTCCTGGTCGCGCGCTGGTGCGGCGTCGCGGTCAAGACCTTCTCCATCGGCTTCGGCCCGGAGATCGCGGGCTTCAACGACCGGCACGGGACGCGTTGGCGCCTGTCATCGATTCCGCTCGGCGGCTACGTTCAGTTCGTCGATGACGAGAACGCTGCAAGCGCGCGTCACAAATCGCTCGAGGAGTTGACGCCCGAGGAGCGCAAGGGCAGCTTTCAGACCAAGCCCCTGCCGGTGCGCGCTGCCGTCGTCGCCGCGGGACCTATCGCCAATTTCATTCTCGCCATCGCCATCTTCACCGCGATCTTCACGCTCTACGGCGAGCGCATTGCACCGGCCAAGGTGGATAGCGTGAGCCCCGGCAGCGCGGCCGAACGGGCCGGTTTTAAGCCGGGCGACCTCGTCATCAGCATCGACGGCGAGAAGATCGGGAGCTTCGGCGAGATGCAGCGCATCGTCGCCGTCAGCGCCGAAAGGCCGCTCCAGATCGTGGTGGAACGCGGCGGTCAAAATGTCGAGCTCACCGCGACGCCGGAACGCAAAGAGGTCACCGACTATTTCGGCAACACCGTGCGCCAGGGGCTGTTGGGGATTGTCGGCAGCAAGGCGTCGGAAGACTGGCAGGTGAAGCGCCACGATCCGGTGAGCGCCTTCGGGCTCGCCGTGAAGGAGTGCTACTTCATCGTCTCGCAGTCCCTTGCCTATCTGTGGGGCGTGGTGACCGGACGAGAATCGGCCGATCAGCTTGGCGGCCCGATTCGAATTGCCCAAGTCTCAGGCCAGGTGGCAAGCGTCAGCTTCGTTGCCCTTATCAATCTTGCCGCCGTGCTCTCGGTCAGTATTGGGCTCCTGAACTTGTTCCCGATACCGATGCTCGATGGCGGTCATCTTCTTTATTACAGTATCGAGGCAATCAGAGGCCGTCCTTTGAGTGAAACGACGCAAGAAATCGGCTTCCGGATCGGGCTTGCGCTGATTCTGATGTTGATGATTTTTGCAACCTGGAATGACTTGATTCAAAATAAGTTTTTGTGAGACTAGGGCCCAAAGAGCGAATGCTGCGCGGGGGCCGAAGGGCCCCCGCTGGCATGAGGGGCTAAGAACCAAAAAACGGCCACAAAAGGCGGCCAATTTGGGCCTTGGAAGCCGTAGCGGCGGCGGGGATCGGCTTTGAGGGGAAGACACCAGTAATGGTGCGCAGGACGTTGACCAGAGGGCTGCTTGCAGCCCTCCTTGTGTTGAGTAGCGTCCCGCTCTCGCTGGCCGTGAGCGCGAGTCTTGGCGAGTTTTCCGCTCACGCTCAAGGCGCCTCCATCCAAGCTATTCGTGTCGAAGGCAATAAGCGCGTGGAGCCGGAGACGATCCGCGCTTACCTCACCTTTGCGCCTGGCGACGCTTACGACCCCGCCCAGATCGACGAGTCGTTGAAGGTCCTGTTCGCCACCGGCCTGTTCCAGGATGTCCGCATCCGTCGCGACGGCGGCACTATCGTCGTCGTCGTCGTCGAGAACCCGATCGTGAGCCGCGTTGCCTTCGAAGGCAATCGGGAGGTCGACGACGATGCGCTCATCGCGGAGGTGCAGCTCAAGTCGCGCGCCGTATATACCCGCGCGCGGGTGCAAGCAGACGTCCAACGCATCCTCAACGTCTACCGGCGCCAGGGCCTCTATGGCGCCCAGGTCGATCCCAAGATCATCAACCTCGACACCAATCGCATCGACGTGGTGTTCGAGATCTCCGAGGGCCCCGCCACCAAGGTGCGGGCCATCAATTTCATCGGCAACTCCGCCTACAGCGAGTCGCAGCTGCGCTACATCATCACGACGTCGCAAACCAACATCCTGAGCTTCCTCAAGGGCAACAATATCTACGATCAGGACCGTCTCAATCTCGACCGCGAGTTGCTGAGGCAGTTCTACATGAAGAACGGCTACGCCAACGTCCGCGTCGTTTCGGCTACCGCCGACCTCGATCCCGGCGGTCGCGGCTTCTTTATCACTTTCACCATCGATGAGGGCGAGCGCTACCGGTTCGGCACCGTCAATGTCGAGAGCGCTCTCCCGTCGCTCAACACCGGTTTGCTCGGACCCTATATCCTGGTCAGAAGCGGAAAGTGGTTCAACTCGGATAAGGTCGAGAAGACAACCGAGGCGCTGACGCTCGGCGTGTCGCTCCAGGGTTACGCCTTCGGTCAGGTCAAGACGCGGGTGCATAAAGACGAGTCGACTCGCACCGTCAATCTCGTCTTTGTCATCGATGAAGGCCCGCGCATCTACATCGAGCGGATCAACATCGTCGGCAATATCCGCACCGAGGATCATGTCATCAGGCGTCAATTCCGCCTTGCTGAGGGCGACGCCTTCAATCGCTTGCTGGTCGAGCTTGCACGCAAGAGGCTGAGGGCGCTCGGCTTCTTCAAGACGGTGGAGGTGGAAGCTGAACAGGGCAGCGCGCCGGATCGCGTGGTCCTGATGGTCAAGGTGCTCGAGCAGCCGTCCGGCGAACTGTCCTTCGGGGCCGGTTATTCCAGCAACGAAGGCATCATCGGCGACATTGCCATTACCGAGCGCAACCTCATGGGCAAGGGCCAATATGTCAGGCTCGGTTTCTCCGGAAGCCTCGACCGCGCCCAGGTGGATTTTAGCTTCACCGAGCCGTATTTTCTCGACCGCAACATGTCCGCCGGTTTCGACCTCTTCCACAAAGAGGTCAATTTGCAGGACGAGTCGTCGTTCAGCCAGCGCGACACCGGCGGCAATCTCAGGCTCGGCTTCCCCATCGCCGACAATACCCAGATGGGCTTGCGCTACCGCTTCGTGCAGCAGGATATCTTCGACGTGGATCGCAACGCGTCTTTGGCTGTTCGGGAAGCGGAGGGCACCTCTGCCGTTTCCGCCGTCGGCTACACCATCGCTTACGACTCGCGGAACGTCCCCCAGTCGCCCACGAACGGATACTTCGCGTCGTTCTCGCAGGATTTCGCCGGTGTCGGCGGCGATGTGAACTACATCCGCTCCGTGGTCGACGCTCGCTACTATTATCCCATCACCAACAAGATCACCTTCGTCGGCCGCGGCCAGGCCGGCAACATCACCGGCTGGGGCGGCGAAGATGTGCGCCTGACCGATCTGTTCTTCAAGGGCGGCGAGACAATTCGCGGCTTCGAGCGGGCGGGATACGGCCCGCGCGATGCCTGCAGGAGCCCGATCAACGGCGCCACCGTGCCGATCTGTTCGAGGGACTCTCTCGGCGGCGAACTGTTCTGGGCGACGACGGCGGAGGTGCGCTTCCCGTTTCCCTATGTTCCCGACAGTCTCGGCATGCAGGGCGCCATTTTCGTCGACGCCGGATCGCTGTGGCAGCCAAGCGGCCTTGCGTTGACCGCTGTCGCCAACGAGGGAAGCTTCATCCTCGACAGCGCTGAGGCGCGCATGTCCGCCGGTTTCAGTCTTATCTGGCAATCGCCGCTCGGGCCGCTGCGCGCCGACTTCGCCGAAGCCCTGCTTAAGGCCGATTTCGACGAGACCGAATTCTTCCGCTTTGGCGCTTCGAGCAACTTCTAAAACGGGAAATTTGCCGCTATGGCATAGCGCCATGGCTCATGCCGCAGCGCGTCCCCGTCTCCAAAGAATTTGAATGGAACATCCAGGGTTCTTCGAACGTGCCGGCCCCTTCGCCTTGGGGACTGTCGCAGAGGCCGTGGGCGCCAAGCCGGCCGAGGGCGGCAATCCCGGCATCGCCATTAAGGATGTGAGGCCGTTGGACGGCGCCGGGCCGGGCGACCTCTCTTTTCTCGACAATCCCAAATACCTGCCGCTCTTTGCCAAGACGGCGGCCAGCGCCTGCCTGGTCGCGCCCAAATTCGCCGGCCACGTTCCCGCCGGCACCGCCGGCCTGATCACGCCCGAGCCCTATCGCGCCTTCGCGCGCGCGCTTCTCCTGTTCTATCCGGATGCCGGCAAGCCCAAGGCGGCGCCGGCCGGCAGTAGCAACGACGCGCCGGCAATTCATCCGAGCGCCACGCTCGAGAAGGGGGCGATCGTCGAGCCCGGCGCGGTGGTCGGTCCGGAGGCACGCATCGGGCGGGGAACCACCATCGCCGCCGGCAGCCTAATCGGCTTTCGCGTGCATGTGGGCCGCGACTGCTACATCGGCCCAAATGCCTCCGTCACCCATGCGCTGATCGGCAACCAGGTGACCCTTCACGCCGGGGTCGCCGTCGGCCAGGACGGGTTCGGCTTCGCCATGGGCAAGACCGGGCACCTGAAAGTGCCGCAGATCGGCCGCGTCATCATCCAGGACAGGGTGGAAATTGGCGCCAATACCACCATCGACCGGGGCGCCTTGCGCGATACCGTGATCGGGGAGGGCAGCAAAATTGATAATCTCGTCCAAATCGGGCACAACGTGGTGATCGGAAGGCATTGCGTTATCGTGGCCCAAACCGGTATTTCGGGGAGCGCGGAACTCGGCGATTTCGTGGTCCTCGGCGGCCAAGTGGGCGTGGTCGGCCACGTCAAGATTGGCGCTGGCGCGCAGATCGCCGCGAGCAGTAATGTGCGGGGCGACGTGCCGCCCGGGGTCAGGTGGGGAGGCACCCCCGCCAAGCCGGTGCGCCTCTGGTTCCGCGAGCTGACGCTCTTGCAAAAGCTTGCCGAACGGAAGGATTTGTCGCTTGATCGGGACGAGGACGGACGCGAGAGCGATTAGGCTCTTTGTCCCAAGGAGTTGGCGTTGATGAATGAAAGAGGAGCGAAGTCGAAGCTTGAGAGGGCGGAAATTACCGACATCCTCAAGCTTCTGCCGCATCGCTATCCGTTTCTGCTTGTCGATCGGATCATCGACATGGACGGCGATCGCTCCGCCGTCGGCATCAAGAACGTGACCGCCAACGAGCCGTATTTCCAGGGACACTTCCCCGGCAACCCGGTGATGCCGGGCGTCCTCCTCATCGAGGGCATGGCCCAGACGGCCGGCGCCTTGTGCATGCGGCATCTCGAGGAATTCAAGGAGCCGCCGCTCGTCTATTTCATGGCCATCGACAAGGCGCGGTTCCGCCGGCCGGTGGTCCCGGGCGATACCGTCTATTACCGCGTCGAGAAGATGCGCAATCGCGGCCGTGTCTGGCGCTTTCGGACGCAAGCGCATGTCGACGGCAACCTCGTCGCCGAGGCCGAGGTGAGCGCCGTGATCGTAGAGACCTGAAGCCGGGCGAGCATGGCCAACATCCATGCGACCGCAGTGGTCGATCCAAGCGCAAAACTTGGGACGGGCGTCGAGATCGGCCCGTTTTGCGTGATCGGACCCGATGTCGAGCTCGGCGAGGGCACGAGAGTGCATTCGCACGCCGCGATCGGCGGCCGCACGACGCTCGGGGCCGCGTGCGAAGTTTTCCCCTTCGCTTCGATCGGTCAGAGGCCGCAGGACGTGAAGTATCGCGGCGAGCCGAGCACGCTCGCCATCGGCGCCAAAACCACGATCCGCGAATATGTCACCATCAATCCCGGCACCAAGGGCGGCCATATGGCGACGACCGTCGGCGCCAACTGCCTTTTGATGATCGGCGCTCATGTCGCCCATGACTGCGAGCTCGGCGACAACATCACGCTCGTGAACGGCGCGACCCTCGGCGGCCATGTGTCGATCGGCGAGGGCGCCATCATCGGCGGCCTATCCGCCGTCCACCAATTCGTGCGCATCGGCGCTTACGCTTTCGTCGGCGGCATGACCGGCATCACCGCCGACGTCATCCCGTTCGGCATGGCCATCGGCAATCGCGCGAACCTCGTCGGGCTCAACGTTGTCGGGTTGAAGCGGAAGGGCTTCCCGCGCGAGCAGATCCACGAACTCCGCCAAGCCTATCGCATGCTGTTTTCGAGCGAGGGAACGCTGAAAGAGCGGCTCGAGGACGTCGAAAGCATGTTCGCTGGCAATCCCCTGGCGAAACAGATCATCGACTTCATCAAGACCGAATCCGATCGCTCGTTCTGCGTGCCCAACAGCGCCGCGCCGCCGGCGCGTTGACGGAGCTCGCCGCACCCGTGCCCGAGGACGTGAAGATAGAAGGCTCGCTCGGAATCATCGCCGGGCGGGGTCCGCTTCCTTGCGCCGTCGCCGCCGCGGCGTCGTCGCGCGGCGTTCCCCTGCATATCGTCGGCATTCGCGGCGAGGCGCGCGACGAGATCGAGCGCTTTCCGCACACCTGGGTCAAATGGGGCGAGATCGGCAAGATGTTCCGTGCCCTCGACGCCAACGCGTGCGGAGACATCGTCATCATCGGCGGGGTGAACCGTCCGGACTTTTCCAACGTCCGGCTCGACCTCGGCGCGATCAAGACCTTGCCCTTCATCTTGAGCCTCGGCAAAGGCGGCGACGATCACGTGCTGTCGCGGGTGGTGCGGTTCTTCGAGGACAAGGGATACCGCGTCCATGGCGCGGGCGACGTGGCGCCGGAGCTGCTGGCGGGAGAGGGCGTTCTCGGCGCCAAGGCGCCCTCGGCGGAGGACGAGGCCGATGTCGCCTTGGCGCTTCGCGTGGTCGGCGAGCTCGGGCGCCTCGATGTCGGGCAGGCCGCTGTCGTCGTCAAAGGCTATGTGTTGGCGGTCGAAGCCGCCGAAGGAACCGATGCCATGCTTGGCCGCTGCGCCGAATTGCGCGCCGCGGGCCGGGCCGGCAAACACGGCCGGGCAGGGGTTCTCGTCAAGGTGCCGAAGCCGGGCCAAGAGGAGCGCGTCGATCTCCCCACCATCGGCCCCGACACCATCGCCAACGCGGCGGAAGCCGGCCTTGCCGGCATCGCGGTCGCGGCCGGCCGGGTGCTGATGGCCGAACGCGCCGCGACGATCGCGGCGGCCGACCGGCACGGACTCTTTCTGCTCGGCGTGACTTTAGCTTGAACGCTGCGGCGCTTCGCGCTGACTCATCGGAACGTAAGCGCGCTCTGTCGCTCCCGTGTAGAGCTGACGCGGCCTGCCGATACG
The DNA here is from genome assembly GCA_035715445.1 of Methyloceanibacter sp. Lineage (GTDB taxonomy): Bacteria > Pseudomonadota > Alphaproteobacteria > Rhizobiales > Methyloligellaceae > Methyloceanibacter. The sequence goes on along the minus strand of DASTKZ010000110.1, from coordinate 6,066 downwards.
CTGACTGGGATCGGCGATCATCTCTTTCCACTGGGCAATCCAGCCCACGGTGCGCGCGATGGCAAACAGGACGGTGAACATGTCGGTCGGAAACCCGAGCGCCTTGAGGGTAATCCCCGAATAGAAATCGATATTGGGATAGAGCTTCTTCTGGATGAAATAATCGTCCGACAAGGCGATGCGCTCGAGCTCCAGCGCCACCTTCAGGATCGGATCGTTGCGGAGACCGACCGCCTCGAGCACCTCGTGGCACGTCTTCTGCATAATCTTGGCCCTGGGGTCGTAGTTCTTATAGACGCGATGGCCGAAACCCATCAGCCGGAACGAATCGTCCTTGTCCTTGGCGCGCTTGATGAACTCAGGGATGCGTTCGACCGTGCCGATCTCCTGGAGCATGGTCAGCGCGGCCTCGTTGGCGCCGCCATGGGCCGGGCCCCACAGACAGGCAATGCCCGCCGAAATGCACGCAAACGGATTGGCGCCCGACGAACCGGCAAGGCGCACCGTGGACGTCGAGGCGTTCTGCTCGTGATCGGCATGCAGGATGAAAATGCGCCGCATCGCCCGCGCGAGAATCGGGTTGACCTTATACTCCTCGCTCGGCACCGCGAAGCACATGTGGAGAAAATTGGCGGAGTAGTCGAGCTCGTTCCTCGGATAAACGAAGGGCTGCCCGATTGAATACTTGTAGGCCATGGCGGCGATCGTGGGCATCTTGGCGATCATGCGCACGCTCGCCATTTCGCGCTGCGACGGATCCCTGATGTCGATCGAGTCGTGATAGAAGGCCGAGAGCGCGCCGACCACGCCGACCATGACGGCCATCGGATGCGCATCGCGGCGGAACCCGGTGTAGAACCGCGTCATCTGCTCATGCACCATCGTGTGCCGGGTGATGCGGTCGGTGAATTCGGCAAGCTGCGCCGCGGTCGGCAACTCGCCATAGAGCAGAAGGTAAGCGGTCTCGAGGAAGCTCCCCTGCTCGGCAAGCTGGTCGATGGGATATCCGCGATAGAGCAGGATGCCCTTGTCGCCGTCGATGAAAGTGATTTTGGACTCGCAGCTCGCCGTCGAGGTGTAGCCGGGGTCGTAGGTGAAGCAGCCGGTCTCCTGGTAGAAGGAGTTGATGTCGAGGACATCGGGACCGAGCGTACCCTTGCGGATGGGCAAGTCGTGGCGCGCGCCGTCGATCGTTACGGTCGCCGTGGGCGCGCCCGGCCCGCGAAGGTTTTCTGCCACGCTCATCTTATGGCTCCTCTCACTCGCGACCGACCGCCCGCCGTTGCGGGTCGGGCCCCGAGGTTGATTTGTTGCATTGCCACATAATCGCGCCGATCGTCTCGCAGCGCAACAACCGGACTGCCCAAATCTTAAGCAGGGCTACCTGCATGCACTTGATCCCGCAGCCGGGCAAGGGATTCCTCGCGCCCGAGCACCTCAAGCACATCGAAAATACCGGGAGAAATCGAGCGTCCGGTTAACGCCGCCCTGAGCGGCTGGGCCACTTTTCCGAGCTTAAATCCGCCCGCGTCGGCAAAGTTCCGCACTGCGGCCTCAAGGTCCGCCCCGGCCCACGGCTCGACCGTTTCGAGTTGCGGCAAAATGGCCGCAAGCGTCTCCCGCCCCGATTTATCGAGCAGTCTGCGCGCCCCTTCGTCGAGCGCAAGCGGCCTCGCCGCAAACAGGAAGGAGGCATTGTCGAGAAGCTCGACGAGCGTCGTGGCGCGTTCCTTCAGTCCCGGCATGGCGCGCTCGATCTTGCGCCAGCCCTCGGCGCCGATCCGCTTCTGAAGCTCTGCCCCGTCCGGCAGCTCGGGCAGCAGCGCCTTGAGCTGCTCCACGATCTCGGCGTCCGGCGTGACGCGCAAGTAATGTCCGTTCAGGTTCTCGAGCTTGACGAAATCGAACCGCGCCGCCGACCGCCCGATCGCATCGAGGTCGAACCATCGGATCATGTCCTCCGTCGACATGATCTCGTCGTCGCCGTGGCTCCAGCCGAGCCTTACGAGGTAGTTGCGCAGCGCCGCCGGCAGATACCCCATGGCACGATAGGCTTCGACGCCGAGCGCGCCGTGCCGCTTCGAGAGTTTCGCGCCGTCGGGACCGTGGATCAGCGGCACATGGGCGTAGACCGGCGTGTCCCACCCGAGCGCCTTGAAGATTTGCGTCTGCCGCGCCGCGTTGGTGAGATGGTCGTCGCCGCGAATGACGTGGGTGATGTCCATGTCGTGGTCGTCCACGACGACCGAAAGATTGTAGGTCGGGGTTCCATCGCTGCGCAGGATCACGAGATCGTCGAGTTCCTTATTGCCAAAGACGACACGTCCCTGCACGCGATCCTCGATCACGGTTTCGCCTTCGCGCGGGCCTTTGAAGCGGATCGCGGGCTTCAATCCGGCAGGCGCCTCGGCCGGGTCGCGATCGCGCCAAGTGCCGTCATAGCCGGGCGCGCGGCCCTCGGCGCGGGCCTTCTCACGCATGGCCTGAAGCTCTTCCGCGCTGGCGTAGCAGCGATAGGCTTTGCCTTGCGCCAGCAGCTGTTCGGCGATCTCGCGGTGACGTTCGGCGCGGGCAAATTGGTAGACCGGCTCGCCGTCCCAGTTAAGCTCGAGCCAGCGCAAGCCGTCGAGAATGGCGAGGATCGCGCCCTCGGTCGAGCGCGCCCGGTCGGTATCCTCGATGCGGAGCAGCATCTTGCCGCCCTTGGCGCGCGCATAGAGCCAGTTGAACAGGGCCGTGCGCGCGCCCCCGATATGCAGATAGCCGGTCGGCGAGGGCGCAAAACGCGTGATGACTTTGTCGCTCATGGGCGTTGTCGGGGCGCGTCCTTGCGGTTCCGATGCGGCACTAGGGGGTTGAAGGGGCGTGATGTAGCACAGGGGTGGATGCGGGGTAAGGGCAGGGGTTCCTGCCGGTTCTGGGCATCGGCCATGCGGGTCTTGGGCGAAGACAAGGGCGGCGTTCCCGCCCGTAGAGGGCTCGTGTCCGCGATCCTCGACAGCTCTGCGCGCCTGCTGGAAGCCGAGCAGGATCGCTGGATGCTCTGGGTCTCGGTGCTGTTCGCGGCCGGCATCCTCACCTATTTCGCTCTCGCCGACGAGCCTGGCTTGCGGCTTGCGCTTGCGCTCCTGATCGGCGCGCTCGGGTTCTGCCTTGCGCTCCGGCACGCCCCGCTCGGATTGTGCATCGGGGGCGCCGCGTTCGCCTTTGCCACGGGCTCGCCGTCGCCAAGCTCCGCACCGAGATGGTGCGTGCGCCGGTTCTCGCGCAAGAGCTTCGTTACGCGACGGTCGCAGGGTTCGTCGAGGCGCATGAATTGCGCGACAAGGGACGGGCGAGGATCATGCTGCGTGTCCTCGCCGTCGGTGACCTCAAATCCGAGGAAACCCCTTACCGCGTCCGCGTCAGCATGCCGGCGAAGTGGGCGGCCGGCGTGCGGATCGGCGAGGGGGTGACGTTGCGGGCGACACTTCAGCCGCCGCCTGAGCCGGTTGAGCCCGGCGGCCTCGACTATGCGCGATCCGCTTGGTTCGCTCGCCTTGGCGCCGACCGAGACGGTTGCCGCCGCGCGCGGACGGCGGCCGTGGACGCCAGAGCGCGCCATCGTCACGGCACGCCCCGCGGCCTACGCGCAATGGGAGGCCGGCGGCAAGGAGGACGGCGCGGCCGGCAGCCCGAGTTCCGACGGCAATCCCGAGGATTGAATCTTAGTAGCGGCGGATCAGCCCGACGAGGCGTCCCTGCACGCGGACGCGGTCGGGGCCGAAGATGCGGGTCTCGTAGCTGGGATTTGCCGCTTCGAGCGCAATGGAGTCGCCCCGGCGCCTTAAGCGCTTGAGCGTCGCCTCCTCTTCGTCCACGAGCGCCACGACGATATCGCCGTTGCCCGCGTCGTCGCATTTCCTGACGATGATGGTGTCGCCTTCGAGGATGCCGGCGTCGATCATGGAATCGCCTTTGACCTCGAGCGCGTAATGCTCGCCTTTGGACAGAAGCTCCGGCGGCACTTCGATGGTGCTGAGCCGCGTCTGGATGGCTTCGATGGGGACGCCGGCGGCGATCCGGCCCATGACCGGCACGGCGACGGTCTGAGGCAGGCTCTCGCCCTCGGCCACCTGGGGAACGCGCCCCAGGCTTCCCTCGATCACGCTCGGCGAGAAGCCTCTGCTCCGCCCCGCAAGCCCCTGAGGCACGGAGTCGGGCAGGCGAACGATCTCCATGGCCCGGGCCCGGTGGGGCAGGCGGCGAACGAAGCCCCGCTCCTCGAGTGCGGTGATGAGCCGGTGGATGCCCGATTTCGATCTGAGGTCGAGCGCTTCCTTCATTTCATCGAAGGAGGGCGGCACGCCCGTTTCTTTCAACCGCTCATGGATGAACATGAGAAGCTCTTTTTGCTTCGGTGTGAGCATCTGGTCCCCTTTGAGCGGTGAGGCTAGCCCTTGACAGGCCGCCAGGCGATTCGTTTCTTGTACAAATCATGAACAGTTTATATGTTCTGTTTGTGTTCCGCAAGAGTTAACCCCCAAGATGCAGGGGGTCGTGCCCAGGGCGGCTAGGCAGACAGCTCGCGCGATTCGGGTTTCCGGCAACTTAACTGCGGTCGAGCGGCACGATGCTCACCACCGCGCCTTGCGGGAGCGCGGACGCATCAGGAGCGCGGACGATGAGGCAGTCGGCCCGGGCGAGCGCCGCCACCAGAGAGGAGTCCTGCGAGGGAAGGGGGGTCACGACCCGCGCGCCGTCCTCGCGCCATTCCGAACGCGCCCGCATGTAATGCTCGCGCGGACCGTTCGCAGGAAGCGCCGCGCCGAGAACCGCTTCGGGGAGGGGACGCCGCTCCTCGGGAGTCCCGAGCAGCTTGCCGAGCATCGGCACGAGAAATATCTCGGCGCAGACGAGCGCCGAGACCGGGTTCCCCGGCACGCCGAGCACCCTTTGCTTGCCCAGCCGCCCAAAGATGAGCGGCTTCCCGGGCCGCATGGCGATCTTCCAGAAATCGAGTTCGAGCCCCTCGGATTTGAGCGCCGAGACGACGAGGTCGTATTCGCCGACCGAGGCGCCGCCAATCGTGACAAGGATATCGGCCCCGCTGCCGGCGCGAGCGAGCGCGAGAATGCTTTCCGGTTCGTCCTGGGCGATGCCGAGAGGCATGGCCTCGCCACCGTGGCGCGCAACGAGCGCGGCAAGCCCGGAAGGGACGGAAGAGACGATCTGATCGGGCGCAAGGTCCGATCCGGGCGGCACGACCTCGTTGCCGGTGGCGAGGATCGCAACGATCGGCTTGCGGCGAACCGGCAAGTCCACTTGGTTCATGGCCGCGGCAAGCATCAACTCGCGCGGGCCGAGCCTCGTACCCGCGGTAAGCAGCACCTCGCCTTCGGCGAAATCCTGTCCGCGCGGACGGATATGGGGATCGCCGGAAGCCTCGCGCACGGTGACGGACCCGGGCCCCTCTTCGGCGTTCTCCTGAATGACGACGAGATCGGCGCCTTCCGGTACCGGCGCGCCGGTGAAGATGCGGACGGCTTCGCCCTGGCCGACTCGCCCGCGGAACCCCGCGCCAGCCGCAGACCGTCCGACCAGGCGCAGCGTCGCCGGGAGTGCCGCAAGGTCGACGGCGCGGACGGCATAGCCGTCCATCGCCGAGGCATCGAAGGGCGGCTGCGTCAGCCGGGCCGCGAGGTCCTCGGCAAGGACTCGGCCATCGGCCTTATCGAGCGCAACGCGCTCGGTCTCGAGCGGCGCAAGATCCCGCGTGACGCGGGCGAGAGCTTCGGCAACGGAGAGAAGGGCCATCGTCCTTAGCGGCGGAACGTACCCGAGCGCCCGCCGGTCTTTTCGACAAGGCGAATGCCGGTGAAGGACATGCCCCGGTCGGCCGCCTTGCACATGTCGTAGATGGTGAGGCATGCGATCGACACGGCCGCGAGCGCCTCCATCTCGACCCCAGTCTTGCCCTCGACCTTGGCCGTCGCGGTGACAGCGAGGCCGGGCGGATCGCGCGACGGCTCGAACGCGACCGTCACCTCGGTGAGCGCAAGCGGATGGCAGAGAGGGATCAGCTCA